>JAWWPK010000413.1:0-2784 GCA_033854925.1 Nocardioidaceae bacterium
GGTCCTCGCGCGCGGCGGCGACGACGAGCCCGCGGCGCCGCCGGCGGCGGCGCAGTCGTTCAGGACGACTCCGCTGTCGAAGTACGACGCCACCGGCGTGGTGGTCACCCGCGCGACGTTCTGCGACGCCATCGACGACCGCCAGGTCTCCGCGGCGCTCGACGGAGATCCCGCGGACTCCTCGTCATGGGCAAACGGCGACACCATCGACCTCGGCAACGGCGTCGAGGACGTCGCCCACGAGTTCGGCTGCCGCTACACCGCCGCCGACGGGACCATCGCCCAGGCGTGGGTCTTCGCTCCCCCGGTCGACGCCGAGCAGGCGCAGCGACTGGTCAGGAGCGCCGCCAAGGGGCCGGGCTGCGAGGCCGCCGACGGGCCGCCGTTCGGCAGCCCGACGCTCGCGCTCACGTGCACCAAGGACGGCGTGGCGCGGGCGTCCTACCGCGGGCTGTTCGGGGACGCCTGGGTGGTCTGCGAGGTCGTCCGGCCGGCCGGGGCCACCTGGGACGTGGCCGACCGGGCCGGCCGCTGGTGTGTCGGGGTGCTGGAGGCCAGTGCCTAGTTCTCGGCCGCGCGCTCGGCTCCCACGCGCCAGCGGATGCCGGCCTCGAGGAAGCCGTCGAGGTCGCCGTCGAAGACCGCACTCGGGTTGCCGACCTCGTAGCCGGTCCGCAGGTCCTTGACGATCTGGTAGGGGTTGAGCACGTAGTTGCGCATCTGGTCGCCCCAGCTGGCCTGCACGTCGCCCTTCATCTCCTTCAGCGTCGCTGCTTCCTCGGCCTTCTTCAGCGCGAGCAGCTTGGCCTTGAGGATGACCATCGCGCTGGCCTTGTTCTGCAGCTGGCTCTTCTCGTTCTGGACGCTGACCACGATGCCGGTCGGGATGTGGGTGAGCCGGACCGCCGAGTCCGTGGTGTTGACCGACTGGCCGCCGGGGCCGGACGAGCGGTAGACGTCGGTGCGGACCTCCTCGTCGGGGATCTCGATGTCATCGGTCTGCTCGAGCAGCGGCACCACCTCGACCGCGGCGAAGCTGGTCTGCCTGCGACCCTGGTTGTCGAACGGGCTGATCCGCACCAGCCGGTGGGTGCCGGCCTCGACCGAGAGGGTGCCGAAGGCGTACGGCGCGTGGATCGCGAAGGTGGCCGACTTGAGACCGGCCTCCTCGGCGTAGGAGGTGTCGAAGACCTCGACCGGGTAGTTGTGCTGCTCGGCCCAGCGCGTGTACATCCGCATCAGCATCTCGGTGAAGTCAGCAGCGTCGACGCCGCCGGCACCGGACCGGACCGTGATCAGCGCGTCGCGGACGTCGTACTCACCGGAGAGCAGGGTGCGCACCTCGAGCGCCTCGACCGTCTTCCGGATCTTGGCGAGCTCCGTCTCCGCGTCCGCGAGGGTCGAGGCGTCGCCCTCCTCCTGGCCGAGCTGGACCATGATCTCGAGATCGTCGATCCGCCCGCCGAGCTCGGTGACCCGGTCGACCTCGCCCTGGAGCGCCGAGAGCCGGCCGGTGACGCGGGTCGCGTTGGTCTGGTCGTCCCACAGGTCGGGGGCCGCCACCTGGACGCCGAGCTCGTCGATCTCCTTGCGCATCCGATCGAGGTCGAGCACCTGCTCGATCGTGCTCATGGTTGCTCGGAGCTGTTTGATCTCGGTGTCGAAGTCGGGTCCTGCCACAAGGCCCCACGTTACTTGGGAGGACCCCGGCGCACCGATTCGTGCGCCGGGGTCCCCCGCCTCCCCATGAAGGTCGCCAAGGGGTCAGAAGCTGCAGAGCACCTGTGGCGTCCCGACGGCGCCGAGGCCGCCACCGTTGCTCGCGGCGCTGATGGTGATCCTGAAGACGTTCGTCAGCGGGAACGCGACCGGCGCGGACTGGGTCAGTGCGAAGGAGCCGGCGTACTTCAGGACGCTGTCGGCACGCATCGCCACGACCGCGGTGCCGGCTGCCGGCGACGTGTCGTCCAGCCCGGCGGTGCCCCGGAACGCCTTGCAGTCCCGGTTGAGGTTGTAGTCGACGGAGGGGCCGTTGGTCGGGTTGTAGTAGGACCGCAGGGAGTTGGGGAACCGGACGCCGTTGAACGTGACGAAGTCGACCTTGGCCATGCCGTTCGAGATGGCGGGCTGGATCGACGTCAGGTCCCGCCAGCCGAAGACGGTCACCTTCGGCGCGGTCCCCTGGCCGGCACCGAGGTTGGGCCCGGCGGGCTTGACCACGCGATAGCGGCGCTCGCGGACGCTGCCCACCTTGTCCTTGAAGGTGACCCTGCCGGCGTTGCTGAGCCGGCCGTGGTCGATGGTCTTCCAGCTCTCGCGGTCCGCGTACTTCACCTGCAGCGTGACCTGCGCACCCGGGGCGACCGGTCTCACGGTGGCCCTGATCTTGACCCTGCTGTTGAGCAGCGGTTCGGTCTTGTTGACGGTTGCGGTCACCCGGTAGGTGCCGGCCCTGGCGGGCTGGCTGTTGGCATGGCTGGCATGGCTGGCAGGTGCAGCGTCGGCCGAGGCGAGGGCGGTCGCGCTGCTCAGGGCGACGGCGAGGATCGCCCCCGCCGCGATGGTCCGGTGGTTCATGGCAGTGGCCTTTCGTCGAGGGTCTCTGAAAGGTCCGATGCACCGCGGGTTGCTTTGGTTCGCGGGCGAGCCCCCCGAGCACCCCCTGACGTGCGGCTCAGGCCCTGCGGCCGAACACCTGCGCGACGTACCACTGCCCGTCGTGGCCCTTGCGGGCGCCGATCCCCATCAGCCGGTACGACGGGTTGAGGATGTTGTCGCGGTGGC
>JAWWPK010000414.1:0-5672 GCA_033854925.1 Nocardioidaceae bacterium
CAGCCAGACCACGAACGCGTACGTCGCCACCACGATCGCCGTGAGCAGCAACCACGTGACGGTGGCCGCGACGATCCGCTCGACGTCGTAGAGCCGGTAGCGCAGCACCGAGAGCCCGGCGGCGATCGGCACCAAAGTGATGAAGCCGCCGGTGGCGATGACCGTCACCAGCCCGGCGCCGTTGTGCGAGCTGACGAAGGCCACCACCACGTACAGCGGGAGCGGCGCGACGGCGAACACCAGCCAGAGCAGCTGTTTGCGCTCGTCCCCGGTGGCCCGGCGGAACCGGAGCAACAGGGAGATCCCGCTGGCGATCAGGCCGAGCCCGATCGTGTAGATGCAGACAAGGCCCAGCAGGTCCGCCCACGGCTGGATCGCGTCCAGCTCCATCGGGTTCTGGACGTGCTGGTAGGGCGGGTCGAGCGTCTTCGCGGACGGGATCGACAGCAGGAAGGCGGTGAGCCCGGCCACCGCCTGCACGCGGGCGACGAGCCGCCACCGCGGGCTCAGCGACCGCCCCGTGGGGGTCAGCAGGAGGATGAGGGCCACGAGCGTGAACCAGAGGATCCACGACGCGTCCGCGAGCACGATGACCTCCCGCGTGCCGGGGAGGTCACCGATCAGCCCCGGACCGGACTGGACGTAGGCGTCGGTCGGAGCCTCGAGGAGGAGCACGACGCCGAGCGCGAGGAAGAGCCAGCCGACCGGGTTCTCGCGGCGAGCCAGCGCCACCACCGCGCCGACCACGAGGTTCACCGAGAGCGCGATGACGACGACGACCACGAGCCCGATGTCCGCGACCGACTTCGGTGCGGAGCTACCGGCATGCTGGAACCACAACGTGGCCCCCAACAGTGAAACCGCCAGCACGCCGATGGCGCCGACCAGCAGCTGGCTGGTGCGTGCGGTCATGGACCCATGCTGACAGTGAAATCGGGGTTCGGCGTCAGGGCAGACCCCGATCGAGGTCAAGTGGCTCCTCCGACGCGGCCGAGGACTCTCGCGGCCGAAGGTGGAGCCATGACCACTCTCACTGCTCCGCACACCACTGACACGACCACTCTCGTGGTCCCCCGCCGTCGCACGTTGGTCGGCCTCGCTGTCGGATTCGTCGCGCTGTTCGCGACCGGGTTCGCCACCTCGCAGGACCCGCAGGACTACGACTCCCCGGCGACCGTCATGAAGAACTTCGACATGTCCCGGCCGGCGCTCACCATCCTCCTGGCCGGGGGCATCTTCACCGGCGCCGTGCTCGTCTTCTTCGGCGCCGCGCTCAAGGCGGCGCTCGAGAACCGGACCCGCTCCTGGACCACCAGCGTCGTGGGCTACGGATTCACCTTCGGGGGCGTCACGATGCTGATCTTCAGCCTCGCGTCCGTCTGGCTCTACCACGCCGTCGACATCGGCGACGCCTCCGCCGTGCAGGCGATCACGATCATCGACGTCGGGGCGTTCCCCGCGCTGATGATGCTGTTCGTGACGGCCTACACCAGCGTCGGGATCGCGGCGTACGCCGGGCGCAGCCTGCCCACCTGGCTCTGCGCGGTTTCGGTGGTGCTCGGCGTGATCGCGCCGATCAGCATCGGCGGGTTCGCCTCGTTCACGCTGTTCCCGGTCTGGCTGATCGCCGTCGCCGCGATGGTCAAGCTCGACCCGAAGTGACCTCGACGGCCGGTCCCAGCCCTCGTCACGGGTCGGGACCGGCCGTCCCGCGTTCGTAGAATCGACCGCATGATCCA
This sequence comes from Nocardioidaceae bacterium, assembly GCA_033854925.1. GTDB lineage: Bacteria > Actinomycetota > Actinomycetes > Propionibacteriales > Nocardioidaceae > Nocardioides. Next base: position 1,740 of record JAWWPK010000414.1, read on the forward strand.
CCCCACGGAACCGCGAGGAGGGGGCGCTGCGCGCGCGGAGCACGCGCTTCCGCGGGGACCCCGGAAAAGCATGCGCCGGATCGACCTGCGCGGCCAGCGTCCCGAGGACTACCGGGACGTGGTGCCGCGCGCCGACTTCGATGTCGAGGCGGCGATCCCGGCGGTGCACGCGATCTGCGAGGCGGTCCGCACCCGCGGGCTGGACGCGATCCTGGAGCTGTCCAAGCAGTACGACGGGGTCACCCAGACCGACATCCGGGTGGCTCCCGAAGCGCTGCAGGACGCCCTGGCGAACCTCGACCCGGACATCCGGGCCGGGCTGGAGGAGTCGATCCGGCGGCTGCGCGCCACCTGCGAGGCCGAGCTCGAGCAGGACGCGACCACGGAGCTCGGCGTCGGCGCCCGGGTCACCCACCGCAAGGTGCCGGTCGACCGGGTCGGTCTCTACGTGCCCGGCGGTATCGCACCGCTGGTCTCCAGCGTGCTGATGAACGTCGTCCCCGCCCAGGTCGCCGGCGTCCGCTCGATCGCGTTGTCCTCGACCCCTCAGAAGGAGCACGACGGGCTGCCGCACCCGACGATCCTGGCCGCGTGCGCGCTGCTCGGCGTCGACGAGGTGTACGCCGTCGGCGGCGCCCAGGCGATCGCGATGTTCGCCTACGGCGTCGGCCCCTGCGCACGGGTCGACCTCGTCACCGGGCCCGGCTCGATCTGGACAGTCACCGCGAAGCGACTGCTCAAGGGCAAGGTCGGCATCGACTCCGAGGCCGGGCCCACCGAGATCCTGGTCCTCGCCGACGAGACCGCGGACCCGGCGTACGTCGCTGCGGACCTGCTCAGCCAGGCCGAGCACGACCCGCTGGCCGCCGCCGTCCTGGTCACTCCCAGCGAGGAGCTCGCCGACCGGGTTGCCGCCGAGCTCGAGGGCCAGGTGCTCGCGACCAAGCACACCGAGCGGATCCAGGCGGCGCTGTCCGGCCGCCAGTCCGCGGTGGTGCTGGTCGACGACCTCGACCAGGGCGTCGACGTCGCTGACGCCTACGCCGCCGAGCACCTCGAGATCCACACCGCCGACGCCGCCTCGGTGGCGGCCCGGATCCGCAACGCCGGCGCGATCTTCGTCGGCCCGCACGCGCCGGTCTCGCTCGGCGACTACTGCGCCGGCTCCAACCACGTGCTGCCGACCGGCGGCTGCGCCTGCCACTCCTCGGGGCTGTCGGTGCGCGCGTTCACCAGGTCGGTGCACGTCGTCGACTACTCCCGCGAGGCGCTGGCCGAGGTCGCCGACCACGTGGTGACCCTGGCCGAGGCCGAGGACCTGCCCGGTCACGGCGCCGCCGTCCGCGCGCGGTTCGGGGGCTGAGATGACTGACTTCCCGCCCCTCCGCGACGAGCTGAGGGGGCTCCAGCCCTACGGCGCCCCGCAGCTCGACGTCCCGGTCCAGCTCAACGTCAACGAGAACCCCTACGGCCCCTCGCCGGAGTGCGTCGCGGACATCGCGGCGTCCGTCGCCGAGGCGGCGGGCACGCTGAACCGCTACCCGGACCGGGAGTTCACCGAGCTCCGAACTGCGCTGGCGGCGTACCTCTCGAACGAGACGCCGCACGGGATCACAGCGGACCAGGTGTGGGCGGCCAACGGCTCCAACGAGGTGATGCTGCAGCTGCTCCAGGCGTACGCCGGCCCGGGGCGGACCGCGCTGAGCTTCGCGCCGACGTACTCGATGTATCCCGAGTACGCCCGCGACACCAACACCGAGTGGGTGGTCGGCCACCGCGAGGAGGACTTCTCGCTCGACCTCGACCACGCCGGCACGCTCGTCGAGAGGCACCGGCCGGCGGTCGTCTTGCTGCCGAGCCCGAACAACCCGACCGGCACCGCACTGCCCCACGACGCGATCGCCGGACTGTGCGAGACGGCCGGCGACGGGCTGGTGGTCATCGACGAGGCCTACGGCGAGTTCCGCCGGGGGGGCGTCCCGAGCGCGCTCGAGCTGCTGCCGGAGCACCGCAACCTGGTGGTCACGCGGACCATGAGCAAGGCGTTCGCGCTGGCCGGCGCGCGGCTGGGCTACCTCGCCGCGGACCCGGCGATCTGCGACGGGATCCGGGTGGTCCGGCTGCCCTACCACCTCTCGGCGGTCACGCAGGCGGTCGCGCTCGCGGCGCTGCGCCACGAGAAGGAGCTGCTCGGTCGGGTCGACGACCTGCGAGCCGAGCGCGACGCCACCGTCGACCGGCTGCGCGAGCAGGGCCACGAGGTGGCCGACAGCGACGCGAACTTCGTGTTGTTCGGCGTCTTCCGGGATCGTCATGCTGTCTGGCAGGGGCTGCTCGACCGCGGTGTCCTGGTGCGGGAAGTCGGTCCGGACGGGTGGCTGCGGGTGTCGATCGGTACCCCTTTTGAGATGGAGTCGTTCACACTGGCACTCAGCCAGATCATTGGGGCCGAGGTCACGGAGGAGAGCCCATGAGCAGGACAGCTCGCATCGAGCGGCAGACCAGCGAGTCCAAGGTGCTCGTCGAGGTCGACCTCGACGGCACCGGCCGCCACGACGTCTCCACCGGGGTCGGCTTCTACGACCACATGCTCATCTCGTTCGCCCGGCACTCGCTCGTCGACCTCGTCGTGCAGACCGAGGGCGACACCCACGTCGACGCCCACCACAGCGTCGAGGACACCGCGATCGTGCTCGGTCAGGCGCTCCGCGAGGCGCTCGGCGACAAGGCCGGCATCCGCCGGTTCGGGGACGCCACCGTGCCGCTCGACGAGGCGCTGGTGCAGGCCGTGGTGGACGTCTCCGGGCGCCCCTACTGCGTGCACACCGGCGAGCCCGAGGGCCAGCAGTACGTCACCCTCGGTGGCGACTATCTCGGGTCACTGACCCGGCACGTCTTCGAGACGCTCGCCTTCCAGGCCCAGATCGCCCTGCACGTGCGGGTGCTGGCGGGCCGCGAGCCGCACCACATCGTCGAGACGCAGTTCAAGGCGTTCGCACGCGCCTTCCGCGACGCGGTCGCCCTGGACCCGCGCGAGACCGGCATCCCCTCGACCAAGGGCGCCCTCTGAGCAAGAAGGTCGTCGTCCTCGACTACGGCTCGGGGAACCTCCGCTCCGCCGTACGCGCGGTCGAGCGGGCCGGCGCCGAGGTCACCCTCACCGGTGACCGCCAGGCCGCCGAGGACGCCGACGGACTCGTGGTGCCGGGCGTCGGCGCCTACGCCGCGTGCATGGCCGGGCTGCGCGCGGTCGACGGGCCGCGCGCGATCGGGCGACGGCTCTCCGGCGCCCGGCCGGTGCTGGGCATCTGCGTCGGCATGCAGGTGCTCTTCGAGCGCGGGATCGAGCACGGCGTCGAGACCGAGGGCTGCGACGAGTGGCCGGGTCTGGTCGAGCGGCTGCAGGCGCCGATCGTCCCGCACATGGGCTGGAACACCGTCGAGGTGCCGGACGGCTCCCGGATGTTCGACGGCGTCGAGGGAGAGCGGTTCTACTTCGTGCACTCCTACGGCGTCCGCACCTGGGCGTTGGAGACCCACGGCCGAACCGTCCCGCCGCTGGTGACCTGGACCGAGACCGGCTCGGTTGCCGGGGCGGGCGACCGGTTCGTCGCCGCGGTCGAGAACGGCCCGCTCTGGGCCACCCAGTTCCACCCAGAGAAGTCCGGCGACGCCGGCGCCGCGCTCCTCCGCAACTGGGTGGAAAGTCTGTGAGCAAGGAGCGGCAGAAGCGGAGGGCCGAGCGGGAGGCGGAGGTGGCGGCCGCGGCCGCGCGGCGTACGGCCGCGGCGGAGAAGCAGGCCCGACGCGCCGCGCGCAAGGAGATGCTCTTCGGCTGGGTGCCCAGGCCGGCCGCGCGTCCCGCCGGGCTGCTGGCAGAGAAGCGGCGCCGTCAGGCCGGTGGCACGTTCGCGGTCCTGGTCGCCTTCAACC
>JAWWPK010000415.1:0-21386 GCA_033854925.1 Nocardioidaceae bacterium
TCGTTCTCGACCGGGTTGGCGCGCTTCGCGCTGGACCGCGCGGCGGCGTACGCCAAGGAGCGGGTCGTCTTCAAGGACGCCATCGGCTCCCACCAGGCGATCGCGCACCCGCTCGCCCAGAGCCACATCGAGATCGAGCTGGCCCGGCTGATGACCCAGAAGGCCGCCGCCCTCTACGACGCGGGCGACGACATGGGCGCTGGCGAGGCCGCGAACATGGCGAAGTACGCCGCCGCCGAGGCAGCCTGCGACGCCGCCGACCGGGCCGTGCAGACCCACGGCGGCAACGGGATCACCCAGGAGTACGGCATGGCCGGCCTGCTGGTCGCCACGCGCGCCGGCCGGATCGCCCCGGTCAGCCGGGAGATGATCCTGAACTTCGTCGCCATGCACTCGCTGGGGCTGCCGAAGTCGTACTAACCGGCCGTGACCTTCGGGCCGAACTTCCATCCGTGCCGGACGCCGGCGTCGCGACGGGCGTCGTCGTAGTAGACCCGGCTGTTGCCGACGAACACCATGACGCCGTTGGCGATCCGCACCCAGGCGGGGTCGCCGAGGCAGAGAGCCGGGACGGTGAGGGTCACCGTGCGCGCGGCCCTGTCGAGGCCGGCCTTGCCGCAGCCGGGCTGGTTGGCGATCGGGTCGATGAGCGAGAACGTGCCCCTGTCCTTGCCGGGCTGGACGGTCAAGGCGGCGTTCCAGGGGAACTCGTCCTCAGACGTGGCGATGAACCAGGTGAACTCCTGGTGGCCCACAGAGGCGAGGTTGCGGAACGTCGTGGTCACCACGAGGTCGGGGCCGAAGGTGACCTTCGTGCGGATGATGTCGCCGACCCGGCGGTCCGGCTCGGGTCGGGTGGGGAGGTCGTCGGAGAAGTACGGCCCGCTCAGCACGTCGTGGCTGGGATCGCGCGTGTTTTCGGACGCGGCCGCGGCCGCGCCCAATGAGGGTTGGGCGCTGCTGAGCAGGGCGAACGTCGCGAGAAGCGCCACGGCGGCGCCCTTCAGGTCCGGCATGCAGCCGAGGCTATCCGTCGCCGACGCCCCCGGATGCCCACAGAAGTGGGAGAGTCGAGGGTGATGACCGAAATTGAGACCGACATGGCGAGCGACGGCGACACCGACAGCCGGAGCGCCTCGGGGCGAGAAGCCCTCGAGCGGTACGCCCCGGATGCGGCCACGGCGTTCGGGATGGTGGTGTCGGTCCGACCGGCCGGAGTCCATGACGAGCTGCTGGAGGCGCCGGCGGTCCGGGCGTTCGCGGAGCAGTTCCGCGTCGACGTATCGGTGGTGGATGACGAGCTGCGCCGGGCGTTGGCCCACGAGACCGGCGAGCACCAGGTCGCCGTCGTCCAGATGATCTGGATCAGTGACGTCGCCCCCCGGCTGACCGGTGTGCTCGACCAGATCTTCGGCCCCTCCGAGTGGCCCACGTCCCGTCGGATCCCGGTCCGCGACGTCTGGGGCGTGATCGACGAGTTCATGCGGACCGTCGCGCGGCACGCCGCCCTCGACGCGACGACCAGCGAGCTGGTGCGGTTGCGCGGGGCTCGTGAGCACGACTGTCGGCTGTGCCAGTCCCGGCGTGCCGTGGCGGCGATCTCGGCGGGTGCCGACGAGGCGATGTTCGGCGCCGTGGACCACTACGAGAAGAGCGACCTCCCGGAGGCGACGAAGGCCGCCCTGGCCCTCACCGACGCGATCATCTGGACGCCGCTGGCGGTCCCGGACGACGTGCTGGCCCGGGTCAGCGAGCACCTCTCCGACGCGCAGGCCGTCGAGGTCGTTCTCGACGTGATCCGCAACGCGACCAACAAGATCGCGGTCGCACTGGGGGCCGATGCTCCCGAGGTGACCGACGGTGTTCAGCTGTTCGTGACCGACGCGGACGGGGTGCTCTCCACGGTCTGACGCGGCACGCGTCTGTACGGTGCGGGTGTGGGGATCGTCGATACGCTCGACCGCACGCAGCGGAAACGGTCGTACCTCGGCTTCCCCGTCGCGACGTTCTTCAAGTTCATCGACGACCAGGGGCCGTACCTGTCGTCGATCATCAGCTTCTACGCGGTGCTGGCGGTCTTCCCGCTCCTGCTCCTCGCCACCTCGATCTTCGGCTTCGTCCTGCAGGGCAACCCGGACCTCCAGGAGCGGGTCCTGAACTCGGCACTGGGCACGTTTCCCATCATCGGCAGCGAGCTCGGCCGGCCGGACCGGCTCCAGGGGTCGACGACCAGCACGGTCGTCGGCATCGTGGCGGCGACGTACGGCTCACTGGGCCTGGGCCAGGCACTCCAGAACGCGCTGAACGTCGCGTGGTCGGTGCCGCGCAACAAGCGGCCGAACCCGATCCGGCTGCGGCTCAAGAGCCTGGCCCTGTTGGTGATCGCCGGGGTCTCCGTGCTCGCCATCACCACCGTGTCCACCCTCGGCAGTGAGACCGAGGTGTTCGGGCCGCGCCTCGACGCGACGCTGCGCTGGGCGGTGCGGCTGCTCACCGTGTTGCTGATCGGCCTGCTGCTCACTGCCGTGTTCCGGTTGGCGGCAGCCCGGCGGCACCACCTCGGCCGCGCGGCGCCGGGTGCCTTCACGGTGGCGGTGCTCTGGCAGGCGCTGCAGTACGTCGGCACGATCTACACGACCCGGGTGGTCAAGGAGACCGGTGGGATGAACTTCGCCTTCGGCCTGATCCTTGGCCTGATCGGCATCATCTACGTCGCCGCCTTCATCGGCGTGCTCGGTATGGAGGTCAACGTCGTGCTCGCCCGCCGGCTCTGGCCGCGGTCGATCCGCACCCTGTTCGTGGACCGAGGCGAGCTGACCGAGGCGGACCGCCGTGCCTACGCCAGCTACGTGCGCGCCCAGCAGCACAAGTCGGTCGAGAACGTCGACGTCAGCTTCAAGGACCCCGAGACCGGTGAGTTCCAGATCGTCGAGGAGCCGGGGCCGAAGGGGAAGATGGAGCGGTAGGACGTCGTAGTCGGACGTAGCGAACGACTCCCGGGCCAGTGCCTCGAGCGTGGCAACTGGGCAAGTAGACCGATCCCTACGTTCGGCTACGCGTCGTAGTGCGACAGCTTCGACCAGCGCGACGACCACGAGCCGATCGGGCCGTCGCAGATCCAGACGCCGTGGCCCTCCTCCTCGTTGTCGATGCCGATGTCGTTGTGCAGCGTGGCGGCCCGCTCGCAGCCCGTGAAGTCGACGGACGGGTTGCGATAGAGGACGACCACGACCGGGCCGGCGCCGTCAGGCGGCGGCCCCCAGTTCCGCCAGCCGTTGTGGCCGCTGTAGACCGGCGCGCCGGCGCCGTACCACTCGAACGCGCCGGCCTCGCCGTAGTTGCCGGTGAACACCACGGTGCCCTCCGGGAGACCGGAGACTACGGCTCGCACCTGGGCCGAGTACTCCTGCCAGCCGATCGTCTCGGGCTGGTCGGCGTCGATCGCTGGGAAGAACGAGTCGGCGTACGTCGAGACCGGGAGCACGGGGACCAGCGCGGCCCAGGCCACGGCGGCCGAGAGCGCCAGCACGGCGCCGACCTCGACCAGCCGACGGGTGCTACGGCTCCGTGCCACCCAGGTGCAGCCGGCAGCGACCAGGGGCACGATCGCGCCGGCGAGGTAGTAGCCCTTGCCGCCGGTGATCAGGAAGACCAGCGTCACCACGAGGAACACCAGAGCGGGCAGTCGGGCCCGGCGCCACTCGGGGACCTGGAACAGCTTCACCAGCCCGGCCACCCAGACCACGAAGATCAGCGGGCTGAACATGATCGCCGCCTGGCCGACCAGCGCGAGCCGGCCGAGCACGCCGCCGTACTCGTCGGCGATGTCGGCGGACAGGTCGAAGACCGGCCAGCCGTGGTGGGCCTGCCAGAGCAGGTTCGGGACCCACATGAGCGCAGCGATCACGCCGGCCAGCCAGGGCCAGGGGGTTCGCAACGACGGCCGCAGCTCCCGGTCGAGTGCGCACGAGACCAGGATCCCGAACAGCAGGAACACGACCGCGTGCTTGTTGTTGAGCCCGAGCCCCGCCACCACACCGGCCAGCACCCACAGCCGCGGCCGCCGGTCGACCACGGCCTGGGTCGCCAGGACCAGGACCGCCGTCCACGCCAGGGTGTCGAAGTTGGCCGTCGTGAGCCGGTGTCCCATCGCCATGGTCACGGCCGAGGTGGCGACCACCACCGCGGTCAGCACCTGGCCGCCGCGGGCGGCCCCGAGCAACCGGGAGAACTGCACCGCGAGCAGCACGATCCCGACCACACCCAGCAGTGCCGACAGCCGCAGGACGACGAGGTGGTACGGCGCGATCTCGGTGGCGATGCGGGCGAGGAACGGCGTGAACGACGGCTGGTCCGGGTAGCCCCACGCGAGCCGCTCGCCGGCCGAGACGAAGTAGAGCTCGTCGCGGCCCGGCCCGTAGAACGGCGCCATCGCGAGCAGCACGATCGTCTGCACTGCCACGACGGCGCCGACCCCGCGCCACGCGAAGGCCGGACGGTCTTCGATCACGTGCGCATCCTGTCCCGGAGCCGGCCCAGCACGCCGTCGTCGAGGCCGAGCCCGTCGCGGAGGTAGCCGCGCCGGTCGCCGTACGCCGCGGCCACGGCGTCGTAGCCGGCCTGCAGGTAGGACTCGTCGGCCACCATCACCCGCTCGTAGACGTCGACCTTGTCGGCGCCGAGGTGCTCGCGGACCAGGCCGAGGTACTTCTCGCGGGTCGCCGTCGAGAACGTGTTCGTGAGCAGGTAGTCCTCGAGGATGGTCGCCTCGTCGACGCCGGCCAGGTGCAGCAGCAGCGCGGCGGCCCAGCCAGTGCGGTCCTTGCCCGCGGTGCAGTGGAAGAGCACCGCGCTCTCGCCGTCCGCGATCTCGCGAAACAAGGTGGCGAACGCGTCGCGCGCCCCTTCGACCTCGACGAAGCTCCGGTAGACCCGCAGCATCACGTCGTGCGCGGTGGCCCGGTCGGCCAGGTCGCCGACCGCCTCCATCGGGATGCCCTTGACCTCCAGATGGGTCCAGGTTGCGCCCGGGACGTCGACGTCGGGGTGCTGCTCGACCTCGTGGCCCGAACGCAGGTCGAAGATCGCACCGACCCCGAGCCGGCTCAGCGACTCGGCGTCGCTGTGCGTGAGCTGGAGCTCGTTGGAGCGGAACGCCACCCCCCGGCGCAGGGGCATCCCGTCCGTGGCGACGTACGCCGCATCGGGGCCGCTCACGTCGCGGAAGTTGTCGGCCGACGCGAGCCGGACCAGCTCCTCGCCCAGCTCCGGATCCGGCACGCGTCAGAGCCTAGATCCAGGCCGCTCAGCGCAGCGGCACGAACCGGTACCAGCCGTGCTCGCTGACCTCGGTCCTCGACGCCGTACGGCGCAGCAGCAGCATGGTTCCACTGACCGGGATCACCATCCGCCCGTCAGGGGTCAGCTGGCCGACCAGCTCGTCCGGCACCGAGCGCGGCTCGGCGGAGACCAGGACCCGGTCGTACGGCGCCCCGTCCGGCCAGCCGAGCAGCTCCGGGTCGGCCTGCTCGATCCGCGACCACGGCCGACCTGTGCGGGCCAGGTTCGCGCGGCCGAACGTCACGAGGGTGGGCTCGAGCTCGACGCCGACCACCTCGCCGGTCGGTCCGGTCAGATGCGCGAGCAGTGCCGTCGACCAGCCCGAGCCGGCGCCCACGTCGAGGATCCGGTCGCCCTCGCGCACCTCGAGGAGACGCAGCATGGCCGCCACGGTGCGGGGCTGGGAGTTGGTCTGGCCGAGACCGATCTGGATCGGTCCGTCGTACGCCGCCCGCCTGCGGGCGTGCCGCGGCAGGAACCCGGCGCGCGGTGTCGCGCCGAACGCTTCGGAGACCCGGTCCTCCACCCGATCGAGTCTGGCACCACCCGGAAGGACCAGAGACACGCGCGGCCGACGTCGGCCAGACTGCCGCCGTGATCAAGCTGGACCTGCTGCTGAGCGCGGCGGCGTTCGCCGTCTGGATCTACTGCCTCATCGACGTGGCCCAGACGCGCGCCGACCTGATCCGGAACCTCAACAAGGGCGCGTGGATCCTGATCGTCTTCTTCTTCCCGGTCCTCGGCGCCATCGGCTGGTTCATCTTCGGCCGTCCCGAGTCCGCGCCGCGGTCGCCCGGTGCCTACGAGCGCAGCACGCCCGCGTTCCCCGAGTACGACCGCACCGGCCGCGCCGCCGCTGTCGACCCGGAGAAGGACGAGGAGTTCCTCAAGCAGGTGCGCGAGCGGGCCGAGGAGCAGCGCCGGCGGCACGCCGAGCAGAAGAAGCGCGACGCCCAGACCGAGAACGAGGGCGACCAGACCAGCTGACCGGTCAGTCCGCCCGCTTCTTCGGCGGCAGCGGCACGAACATCGACGTGCGGGCGGCGTACTCCGGGTAGCCGGGCCGCTGCATCATCGTCCGCTCGAGGAGCTTTGCCCCGGTGGCGAAGACGAGGAAGTAGGTCATCGCCACCGGGGCCAGCACCGTCACGAGCGCCGGCACCCAGCCGGACGCCAGGCCACCGGCCAGCCAGAAGCCCCAGGTCACGCAGGCGTCCCCGAAGTAGTTCGGGTGCCGGGTGTAGCGCCACAGCCCGGTCTGCAGCACCGGCGGCTTCTGCTCCCGGGGGAGTGCCTGGTAGGCCGCCAGCTGGGCGTCGCCGACTGCCTCGAAGACCAGGCCGACCGCCCAGACCGCGGCGCCGGCCACGACGACGGCCCACCAGCGGGTCGCCTGGGACCCGGCCAGGATGACGGGCAGGGAGATGAACCACATCGCCATGCCCTGCACGACGAACACCTTGCGGACCGCCACCCCCATGCCGACCTTGTCGAGGGTGCCGCCGAGCAGCTCCTCGTAGCGCGGGTCCTCTCCGTGGCCGACCGCGCGGCGACGGATGTGCCAGGCCAGCCGGCCGCCCCACACAGCGACCAGGGCCAGCAGCACCCAGCGGCGTCCGTCGGCAGCTGTCGTGAAGCCCGCCAGTGCCGCCACGATCGCTACGACCACGAAGCCCAACCCCCAGGCCACGTCGACGACCGCCACCCGGCCGGCCGCTCTTGCCCACAGCGTGGTCGCCACCATGAGCACGGCGACGGCGGCCAGCGCGCAAGCCGCGACCAGGAGGAAGTCGGCCCAGTTCACTCGGGCCGCACCATCAGGATCTGGTCGACGCCCATCCGGCCGTCGCGGAACGCCATCGAGCCGCCGACCAGGTAGAGCTCCCAGACGCGGACGACCTCCTCGCCCATCAGCTCGACGAGGCGGTCGCGGTTGCGGCGGAGGTTCGCCAGCCAGCCGGCCACGGTGAGCACGTAGTGCTCGCGCAGCGCGTGCACGTCGAGCACCTCGAGCCCGGCCCCCTCGAGGAAGGAGACGGTCTCGCCGACCGGGCGCATGTACATGTCGGGCGCGATGAAGCTCTCGATGAACGGCCCGCCGCCCGGCCATTTCCCGGAGCGGCTCATCTGCTGCACGAGCACCCGGCCGCCAGGCTTCACCGAGCGGTGCAGGACCGAGGCGTACGTCGGGTAGTTGTCCTGGCCGACGTGCTCGCCCATCTCGATCGAGGTCACGGCGTCGTGCTCACCCACGGAGTCGCGGTAGTCGCAGAGCCTGATCGTGACCTGGTCCTCGAGGCCGCGCTCCCGGATCCGCTGGTCGATGAGCTTCTTCTGCTCCGCGGCGATCGTGATGCCGGTGACCCGGGCACCGAAGTGCTCGGCGGCGTGCAGTGACATCGAGCCCCAGCCGCAGCCGACGTCGAGCAGCGTCATCCCCGGTTGTAGGCCCAGCTTGCGGCAGACCAGCGAAAGCTTGTCGAACTGTGCCTTTTCAAGCTGGGCTTGCTCGACCGGTTGCCTGGGCGAGGAGTGGTAGCCGCACGAGTAGGCCATCTGCGGCTCGAGGATCAGCTCGTAGAACTCGTTGCTCAGGTCGTAGTGGAACGAGATCGCGCTGCGGTCGCGGAGCCGGCTGTGCAGCCGGCCGCGGAGCCTCGCCTGGGAGGCCGGGGCGGCCGGCGGTCGGCCGAGGGCACCGATCGCGAGCGCCGTCCGCACGGCTCGTACGACGGCCGCAGCGGTCGGCCGCCCGCCGAGGCCGCGCTCCCTCGCCACGGCGAACGCGTGCGTGAGCGCGTGGTCGAGGTCGCCGGGGACGTCGATCTCCCCTGTCACGTAGGCCTGCGCGGCACCAAGCTCACCCGGCCGCCAAAGCAGCCGGCGCACGGCGTCGACGGAGTTGAGCACCACCAGGGGCGCGTTGACCGGCCCGGCCGTCGAGCCGTCCCACGCCTTCAGCCGCACCGGGAGGTCGCCCTTGAGGAACGGCCGCAGGGCCTCCTCGAGACGGTTGGCGATGTTCTGGGGGTGGGTCATGAGTGCCGCTCGAACGTCAGCTGGTTGACGTCGATGTACGACGAGGCGAAGCCGGCCCGCGAGTACTCCAGGTAGAAGTGCCACATCCGCAGGAAGGTCTGGTCGAAGCCGAGCGCCAGGACATGGTCCGACGCGGCCAGGAACGTCTCGTCCCACAGCCGCAGCGTCTCGGCGTACGACGCCCCCATCGACAGGGGCGCGGCCATCCGCAGCGAGGTGTGCTCGCGGGTGATCTCGTCGATCACCCGGACCGACGGCAGGAAGCCCCCGGGGAAGATGTACTTGTTGATCCACGTGTAGGTGTTGCTGGTCACCAGCATCCGGTCGTGCGGCATGGTGATCGCCTGGATGGCGACCTTGCCGCCGGGCGCGAGCACCTGGTCGATGGTTTCGAAGTAGGTCTGCCAGTACTGCCAGCCGACCGCTTCGACCATCTCCACCGACACCACGGCGTCGTAGCAGCCGCCCCCGTAGAGGGACGGAACCTCGCGGTAGTCACAGATCTCCACCGAGACGCGGTCGCTGACGCCGGCCGCGGCGATCCGCTCGTCGGCCAGCGCCTTCTGCGCGATCGAGAGGGTGATCGTGGTGACGGTGGCGCCGCGGTGCGCGGCCCGGATGGCCAGCTCGCCCCAGCCGGAGCCGATCTCGAGGACCCGGCTGCCGATGCCGACGCCGGCCTGGTCGAGCAGCCGCTCGATCTTGCGGCCCTGCGCGACCTCGAGGTCGGCGCGGGTCGGCGGCCGGCGCAGCTCGGCACCGGTGAACAGCGCCGAGGAGTAGCTGAGGGTCGGGTCGAGGAACTGCCGGAACAGGTCGTTGGAGAGGTCGTAGTGGTGCGCGATGTTGTCCCGTGACTGCTCGGCGGTGCTGATCTCCTCCGCCGGAGGCTTGCGGACGACCGCGCCCCGCAGCCTCTGGAGCGACTCGGGGATCAGGTGCGGCATCTCGGCGGCCAGCACGCTGAGGAAGCCGCCGAGGTCCTCGGCGTCCCAGGCACCGGTGAGGTAGGCCTCACCGAAGCCGATCAGCTGGTCGCGGCCGAGCCGGAGGAAGAACTCCTCGGGCCGGGTGACCACCATGACCGGGCCGCCACGCCCGTAGGTGTGGTCGCCCACGTGGACGGTGACGTCGAGCCGGCTGACGGCGGCGCGGAACAAGGTCCGGGCGACGCCCGCGGAGAAGCGGGCGTGCAGACCGGTCGGCAGAGCGTCGAGGCCGGGCCAGTTGTTGGCGCGGAGGTCGACCTTGCGGTGCAGCAGCTCGGTCATCGCTGGACTCCCTTCTGCGAATGGGTGGGGCGCGGCTGGACCGGGAGCCGGCGCAGCCAGAGCCAGATGCCGTGCATTCGGATCAGGACCGATCCCCGGATTGCCGCAGGTGCCGCCTGGCGAGGGGTCGTCGCCGTACGACGCCCGGACAGCGAGGCGTGGAACGTGGCGACCTTGCCCGTGCTGGGGCCGGTGGTCAGGTTGACCACGATGTCGAGCCGGTCCGCGTGGGGGACGGGCACGGTGAGGTCGTAGGTGCCGTCGGTGCCGTGGAACGGCGAGACGTACATGGCCTTCGGTGTGGTGGCCCGGCCCTGCTCGTCGGGACGCACGAGGTAGGCGTGCCGGTCGCCGTAGGTGTTGTGCACCTCGACCACCGTGGCGGCGGGCCGCCCCGACGCATCCCAGCACCAGTGCACCGAGATCGGGTTGAAGCAGTAGCCGAAGGCACGCGCGTTCGCGGCCATCACGACCCGCCCGCCCGTCAGGTCGATGCCCTGGTCGGCGAGGAACGCGTCGAGGTTGGCGCGGATCGTCAGGGCCGGGTCACCGAGATGGTCGCGGCCCTCGAACGTCGCCAGCAGACCGTGGTCCGGCAGGTCGTCGAGGTCGACCACCCAGGTGTGCGAGCGGTGCGTGAAGCTCCGCTTGAACGGCGTCCGGCGGGTGTGCCGGATGGTGGTCTCGTAGGCGCCGGTCCGTACGTCGTCGGCCGGCGAGTGCGCCAGCACCTCGGGCCAGCTCAGGCCCAGCCGGGTCACCGCCCGCAGTCCCGAGCGGGCGCCGTCCTCGTGGAACCCCCAGCCGTGGTAGGCGCCGGCGAAGCTGACCCGCTCCGTGTCGATGCTCGCCAGCCGAGCCTGCGCGGCCACCGACTCGGGGTTGTAGAGCGGGTGCTCGTACTCCATCCGGTCGATGACCCTGGCCGGGTCGACGACGTCCTCGCCGTCCGAGTCCCCCACCAGGGTGACGAGGTAGTGGGTGTCGGTGTCGAGCCGCTGCAGCCGGGTCAGGTCGTAGGTGACGAGCACCTGGCCGGTGGCACCGCGCGCGAAGTTCCACGACGCCCGGGCGTGCCGCGAGGACGGCAGCACGGAGGCGTCGGTGTGCAGCAGTGCGGTGTTCGCCGAGTAGGGCATCGCGGTGAGCACGTCGCGCTGCACGGCGGTCGGCTCCGCGAGCATCGCCAGCGCCTGGCCCGGGTGGGTGGCGATCACGACCGCGTCGTACAGCCCCACTGCGCCGTTGCCGTCGGTGACCTCGACGCCGTCGCCCGTCTCGACGACAGACGTGACCTTGAGGCCGGTGCGGACCTCCTGGAGCCGCGCGGCCGCCGCGTCGACGTACCGCTGCGAGCCGCCGGTCACTGTTCGCCACTGCGGGCTGCCGAAGACGCCGAGCATCCCGTGGTGGTCGAGGAAGGTGAACAGGTAGCGCGCGGGATAGTCGAGCGCCACGTCCGGGTCGCACGACCAGACGGCGGCGACGAGGGGCTCCATGAAGTGGCGGGTGAAGTACGCCGTGAACCGGCCGGCGGCCAGGAACTCCCGCAGCGTGGTGTCGGGGCCGGTCTCGGTGAGCACCCTCCGGGCCCGTCGGTGGAACCTCGGTATCTCGGTGAGCAACCGCAGGTAGCGCGGGTTGCGCAGGTTCGCCGCCGTCGGGAACACGCCCCGGCGGCCCAGGGCCCCGGCCCACTGCAGCCCGGTGCCGTCGTCGCGGATGGACATCGACATCTCGGAGGGCTGGGTGACCACCCCCAGCTCCGCGAAGAGCCGGAGGAGCACCGGGTAGGTGCGCGGGTTGTGCACGATGAAGCCCGTGTCGATGGCGAGCTCTCGTCCGTCCTCCTGGACCAGGTGCGTGTCCGCGTGGCCACCGAGCCGGTCGTCGGCCTCGAACAGGGTCACGTGCGCCGTGCGTGAGGCGACGTACGCCGCCGTCAGCCCGGCCACACCCGAGCCGACGACCGCGATGCGTTGCGGGGTCGTGATCATCGGGTTTCCTCAGGCGAAGCTGAAGGCGGCGGCGATGTCGGCACTGGGCTGGGTCGGCTTGGTGCCGGCGTCCTCGATGCTGACGGCGGCACCGTCGGCCGAGGCGGCGTCTCCGCTGAAGAGGACCTTGTTGTCAGGTCCCGGAGGCATCACGCCGGCCTGGACCATCATCGGGCCGTGCTTGAGCCACAGGACGTACTCACGCCCGCTCGGGGCCGCCGGCATGTTCTTCGTGGAGATGTAGGCCTTGTTGCGCTGCTTGGAGACAGTGACGGTGGCGCTGGCGCCCCCGCCGATCGACACCGTGAAGGACCGTGCGTCGGGCGCCTCGGCGATGGCGCTGAACTGGTCCTGCTGCGGTTCGTCGTTCAGCTGGTTCCAGACGATCCCGCCGGTCCCGATCGCGACGACCGCCGCGGCGGCCGCAAGAAAGGTGGCCATGCGCCGCCGACGGCGCGGCGCGAGCTCCGTGACGGTCGCGACCGCGGGCGGCAGCGGCCGCACCGCGGCGATGTCGGCGAGCACCCTGGCGCGGAGCCCGGCCGACGGCTCGGTGGCCGTCGTCTCGGCCAGCAGCGCCGCCGCCTCCTGCAGCGAGTCGACCTCGCTGCGGCAGTCCGCGCACTCGGCCAGGTGTCGCTCGAACTGGGCTCGCTCGATGTCGTCGAGGGCATCGACGGCGTACGCGCCGGAAAGAGCGTGGATTTCGCTGCTCATCTTTTCGGGCCCCGGTTCGAAGCGGAGCGAAGCGAGCATTCGGACTGGGCAATCATGTCGCCACCCCCATGGTGTCGCGCAGTCGGATGAGTCCGTCTCTGATGCGGGTCTTGGCGGTGCCGACCGGGAGCTCGAGCATGGTCGCCACCTCCGTGTGCGTGTAGCCGCCGAAGTAGGCCAGCTCGAGCGCCTCGCGCTGCACCGAGGTGAGGCTGGCCAGGGCCTGGCGGACCCGGCGCGCCTCGAGGGAGGCCGTCGCGGCCTCGGCGGTCGAGTCGTGCTCGACCGGCTGGTTCCGCTGGTGGTACGTCGTGTCGCGCCTCGTCGAGGCCTCGGCGGACCGGACCCGGTCGACCGCCTTGCGGTGCACGATGGTGAGCAGCCACCCGAGCGGGCTGCCCTTCGCCGGGTCGAACCGCCCCGACGTCTTCCAGATCTCGAGGAACGCCTCCTGGGCGACCTCCTCGGCCTGCGCGCGGTCGCGGACCACCCGGACCGCGAGGCCGACGACGCGGCTCGACGTGGCGTCGTACAGCTGGGCGAAGGCGGCCTGGTCGCCCCTCCCGCAGGCCTTCATCAGGTCCGCCAGGTCAGGTGCCGACGACCCCCCTCCCTGGGGAGAGGCGTCGTCGGTCCTGCGTCCGATCTGCTCCATCAGCGCGATCTTCTCGTCATTTGTCCTTGTCAGGAATGGCTCACTTGGTGGGCATGAGGACTGAGTCGATGACGTACACGGTGGCGTTCTTGGTCGGGATGTTGCCGCAGATCACGTTGGCGGCACCGCCGTCGACGGTCAGGCCGGACTCGGCGTCGCCCTCGATGGTGACCTTGTCGCCGTTCAGGGTGTCGTGCGTGCCGACGACCGAGGTCGGGTCGAGCTTCTCGCCCACGACGTGGTGCGACAGGATCGCGGTCAGCGTGGCCTGGTCAGCCAGGACGGCGTTGAGGTCGGCCTCGGGGATCTTCTTGAACGCGTCGTCGGTCGGCGCGAACACCGTCAGCGACGGCGCGGCGTTCAGGGTGTCGGCCAGGCCGGGAACGGCCGTGACGGCGGCGACCAGGGTGGTCAGCAGCGGGTTGTTGCTCGCGGCGGTCGCGACCGGGTCGGTCACCATGCCGTTGAACGAGCCCTTGCCGTCCTGAGGGATGGCCGAGCAGCCGGGGCCGAAGGTGTCGGCACCCGCGTCGGACGCGTCCATGCTGGAGTCCGGGGCGGTCGAGGTGGTGTCGGCGCTGGCGCTGGACCCGCTCGACGAGTCGTCGCCACACGCGGCGAGTCCCATCGTGAGGGCGATCAGGGCGGCGCCGGCGGCACCGGTACGGCGGAGGGAGCTGCGGTTCATGGTGGGTGATGCCTTCCGTAGGTGGGCTTGCACCCCTTCTTCGGCGCTGGCGCGCGGGCGGATTGGGTTGGTGGGGAGGTTTGGCTGGGTCTGCGCTCGTGGCACCGGGGGGGGCGGGCCCGGGGCTGGCGCCCCGGGGCTGGGGCGGCGCGTCGCGGGCAGTACCTACCGCCCCCATTGCGTAGCGCTACCCGCGCCGCGGCCAAGCCCCTTGATGCCTCCGGGGCGCCAGCCCCGGTCCCGCGCCGCGCATCACCCTCGCTCCGTCATCACGGTGGGGTGGGGGCGCTTGTCAGCCGCTGCGCGGCTTCCTCGCCCGCTGCGAACGTGTGGAGGCGAGCAGGGAGCCTCAGGTGACTTTGACGATGAGCTGCTGGATGCCGCTGGAGCCCTCGGGGAAGGGGTCCGTGCGGGCGGGGGACTGGGTCTCGCCCTTGCCGTCGACGACCCGGGAGGACAGGTTGTGCTGGCCGGGCTCGGCGGTCCACGGGAAGTACCACTGGCGCCAGTAGTCGTTGCCGGCGGACGGGCCCAGCTGGGCGTCCTGCCAGGCGCCGCCGTCGATCTGGACCTGCACCGTGGCCACGCCGCCGTTCTGCTGCGCCCAGGCGATGCCGCCGATGAAGGTGTCGCCGGCGTCGATGTTCTCGAGCACCTTGGGGGTGTCGATGCGGCTGGAGATCTTGATCGGGGCATGGGTGGCCCAGTCCCGCTTGGTCCAGTAGGAGTCCTTGGCGTCGTACGTCGTCAGCGTGATCCGCTCGATCCACTTGCAGGCGCTGATGAAGCCGTAGAGCCCCGGGACCACCATCCGCGCGGGGTAGCCGTGCTCACGAGGGAGAGCCGCGCCGTTCATGCCCAGCGCGATCATGGCGTCGCGGCCGTCGGTCGCGAGCTCGTACGGCGTACCGATCGTCATGCCGTCGACGTCGGTGCTGAAGATCTGGTCGACGCCTGCCTGGACGCCCGCCATCGCGAGCAGGTCCGTGAGGCGGACACCGATCCAGCGGGCGCCGCCGACGTACGGGCCGCCGACGCTGTTGGACACGCAGGTGAGCGTGATGTCGCGCTCGATGAGCGGCATCGCGAGCAGGTCGTCGAAGGTGAGCTCGAGCTTCTTGTCCACCATCCCGTCGATCGTGAGGGTCCAGCCGTCGACGTCGACGATCGGGACGTCGAGCCGGGTGTCCACGCGGTAGAAGTCACCGTTGGAGCTCCGCAGCGGCGAGATGCCGGGGTACTGCTTCTCGATCCCGGTCGGGAACGCCGGCGCCGGGTCGGCAGGCTTGGGGAACGCGATGTCCGTGAGCCGGCTGCGGTAGTGGCCGATGAGACGGCCGGCGCCGCCAAGCGCCACCGCGGCTGCGGTCAGCGCGGCACCCGCGACCAGGACTCCTCGGCGGCTCGGCTGCGTTTCCGCTTGACCGCTCGGCGCCGGAGTCTGCGCGGCGGGAGCCCCCAAATCGGTCCGGTGCAGCAGCCACAGGCCGCCGACTCCGGCGATCGCCGTGGCGAGGCTCGGCACCGCGTCGACGAGCTCTGCGGTGGGCCGGTTGAGCGCGGTGAACGCCGCGACGCCGACCAGCACGACGAGCAGGCCCGCACCGACCCGGAACCGGCGGCGGGCGAGGACCCCCGCTATCGCGGCCAGGACGATGACGCCGCCCATGACAGAGCCGATCAGCACCCGCTTGTCGTTGCTGCCGAACTGCCGGATGGCGTACTCCTTGAGCGGCGTCGGCGTGAGGTCGATGACCTGGGAGCCGACGGCGAGCACCGGCGAGGACGCAGGGTTCAGCAAGGAGGCGACCAGGTGACCGGTCGCCATCCCCACGAGGGTCGCGAGGACCCCGAACAGGGCATAGGTGAGCCGGCTTCTCATGCTCCTGGTTCGGAGCGGAAGCGCCGGGGGATGGCTATTTGGGCGGGAGAGCCCCGGCGTAGGTCGTGCCGACGTCGATCCAGCGCGACAGTGCGGCGTCCTCGGCGACCGCCTCGCGGGTGACGCGTAGCCAGCCGTCCATCTCCTTGCCGCGCATCTCGAACGGGCCGGCGCCGTCACCGAGGTGGCGCTCGGTGTCGGCCGGGTCGCATCGCACCATCAGCCCGCCCTTGCCGCTCGCCGCGACCGCCATGTGGCCGCCGACGAGGAAGGCAAGGCCGCCGAACATCTTCTTCTCGGTCACCGGGATGTCGGGCAGCAGCCCTCGGATCCGTTCGGCGAGCTCCTCGTCGTAGGCCATGCGCCCGATGATGGCATCGGGCGGGGACAATGCTGGTCCATGAGCGAAGACCCGGAGACCGAGCTCGTCCATCTCGACGTCGCCGACGACCCTGCTGGCGCTGTCGCGACGATCACGCTGGACAGCCCGCACAACCGCAACGCGCTGTCCCGCCAGCTCGTGACCGAGCTGTTCGCGCGACTCGAGACCGCGGAGCGGGACGACACGGCAAGGGTCGTGGTGATCCGCTCGTCCGGGCGGGTCTTCTGCTCCGGCGCCGACCTGACCGAGGCCTCGACCCAGGGCATGGAGCAGGGCGCGAAGGAGATCGTCCGGCTGCAGCGGCTGATCGCCACCATGGGCAAGCCGGTCGTGGTCGAGATCGGCGGGCCGGTGCGCGCCGGCGGCATCGGGATCGTGGCCGCCTCCGACATCGCGATCGCCGCCGAGGATGCCACCTTCGCGCTCACCGAGGTCAAGCTCGGGCTGGCGGCGGCGATCATCTCGCTGACCGTCCACCACCGGATGAACCCGCGGGCCGCGGCGCTGGCCACGCTCGGCGGCGAGGTGTTCAGCGGGACCGAGGCGGCGGCGTACGGCCTGGTGACGAAGGCCGTGCCGGTCGACGACCTAGCTGAGGAGGTGCGCCGGATCTGCGCGAGTCTCGCGACCGGCGCCGCCCAGGGGCTGCGCGAGTCGAAGCGGATCCTCAACCACGACCTGGTCGAGCGGATCGACACGCGCGGTGAGGAGATGGCGGCCCTGAGCGCCCGCTTGTTCGCCTCCGACGAGGCGAAGGCGGCGATGACCGCCTTCCTTTCCCGGAAGGGCTGAATCGCGGGTTAGGCTTGGGGGCTCGCCGCTTCGCGCGGCAGCACACCTGATCCACACACCCGGATGGGCCGAGGGGACGACTCGTTGAACGACAATCTGGTCGAAACTGACCTGGTTAATGGGGAGATCGAGGCAGAGCAGGCTTTCGTCGACCGGGTCTACCTCCAGCTGGAGGAGTCGGCCCGCAACGCCAAGCAGCTGGCCCGTGAGGGCCAGAACCGCGGCAGCCTCGGTCACGAGGGCGGCCTGGTCGAGCGCGACGCGTTGGTCTACCAGGCCGCGCGCCGGATCGCGCAGCTAGACGCCGCCCACGAGGGGCTGGTCTTCGGACGACTCGACATGCAGCACGTCGTCGACCGGGAGCCGCGCTACATCGGCCGGATCGGGCTGCGTGACGGGCACCGCGACTCGATGCTCATCGACTGGCGTGCTCCTGCGGCCGCGGTGTTCTACCAGGCGACCGCGGCCGATCCCCGCAAGGTCGTACGCCGCCGGGTGCTGCGCTCGACGGGACCCAGGGTGGTCGGCGTCGAGGACGAGCTGCTCGACTCCGAGGCGCTCGCGGAGCTCGAGGCCGACGGCGTCGAGCTCCCGATCGTGGGCGAGGGCGCCCTGATGGCGCAGCTGTCGCGGGCCCGCGACCGCCAGATGCACTCCATCGTCGCCACCATCCAGGCCGAGCAGGACCTCGCGATCCGCGCTCCGAGCCGCGGTGTCGTCTCGATCAGTGGCGGCCCGGGCACCGGCAAGACGGTGGTGGCGCTGCACCGCGTGGCCTACCTCCTCTACAACGACCGGCGCCGCTACGAGAGCGGCGGTGTGCTGGTGGTCGGCCCCAGCGGCGTCTTCATGCGCTACATCGAGCGGGTGCTGCCGAGCCTCGGCGAGGCCGCGGTGGCGCTGCGTTCCGTGGGCGAGGTCGTCGACGGGCTGCGCGCGACCCGCCGCGACGAGCCGGCGGCGGCCCACATCAAGGGCTCGGCCCGGATGGCGACGCTGCTGCGACGTACGGCGCGGCTGCAGGCGCCGGGCAGCCCGGAGCAGTTCCGGGTCTTCTGGCGCGACGACGTGCTCACCCTCGACCGCGGCCTGCTCGGCCGGGTCCGCCGGCAGCTGATGTCGCAGGGCCGGCGCAACCGGCAGCTGCCGCGGGTGCCCGGGGCGCTGCTCGACGCGCTGTGGAGCCAGGTCCGCGGCGAGCGCGGTCTCGACCGGGGCCGGGAGGCGTTCGACGCCGACCTGCTCGGCGACGACGACTTCCTCGACTTCGTGGTCGGGTGGTGGCCACCGCTCGACGCCCCCACCGTGCTCGGCTGGCTGCGCGACCCCGAGCTGCTTGCCCAGGTCTCCGACGGCCTGCTCGGCCCCGAGGAGCAGCGGCTGCTGGCCAAGTCGTGGGGCAACGGCGACGAGGTCGACCTGTCCGTCGAGGACGTGCCGCTCGTCGACGAGCTGCGCTACGCGCTCGGCGACGTCCCACATCGCAACGAGGACGAGCGCGACCTCGACGAGACCGCCCTGCTGGAGGGCGGCGTCGACATGCAGGAGCTGCTGACCGCCTCCGACCGCGAGTACGCGCCGTCCGGCCGGCCCTGGGCGCCGCCCACGCACCGCCTCGAGGACGACCCATTCTCGCACGTGCTGGTCGACGAGGCGCAGGACCTCACGCCGATGCAGTGGCGGATGGTCGGTCGGCGCGGCAAGACCGCGTCGTGGACGATCGTCGGCGACCCGGCGCAGTCGTCCTGGCCGGATCCGACCGAGGCCGCCGAGGCCCGCGCGACCGCGCTCGAGGGCAAGGAGCTCCACGAGTTCCACCTCTCGACGAACTACCGGAACTCCTCCGAGATCTACGACTTCGCTGCGGCGTACGCCCAGCGGGTCGGGCTCGACGCCGACCTGCCCACGGCGGTGCGTTCGACGGGGGCCGAGCCGCAGCAGGTCACCGGCGTCACCGACCTCGAGTCCGCGACCCGCGAGGCCGTGCTCGACGTGGCCGGCCGGGTGTCCGGAACGATCGGGGTCGTGGTGCCGGTCGCGCGTCGGTCCGAGGCCAACGCCTGGCTGGCGTCGTGGCCCGAGCTGGCCGCGGACGCGCCGGGTGCCCGGGCCGCCATCGCCTCCTCGGTGGCACCGTCCGGCGAGGACCGCGTGGTGGTGCTGACCGGCCTCGACACCAAGGGCCTGGAGTTCGACGGCATCGTCGTCGTGCGCCCCGAGGAGATCGAGGCCGAGTCGGTGACCGGCCGATCCACGCTCTACGTCGTGCTCACCCGCGCGACCCAGCTGCTCACCACGATCTCCTGAGCCGCCGCGTTTATCGGCGTTCATGGTCGTCATGGCACAGTTCTGCTCCGTGCGCCGCGCCCTCGTCCTCCTGCTCGCCGTGCTGTTCGTGGCCACGGCGATGTCGGTGGTGACCGGGTCCCCGGCCGACGCCTCGGCTTCCGTCGACAAGCGGCTCAGCCAGGGCGAGTGCGCGCTCACGGGCCGGGTGTGGATTGCCGGCCGCGGCTGCGCGCGGCACTACTGCATCAACGGCGCGACCATGTTCAAGGAAGGGCACGACGCGGAGCTCTGCCAGCTTCGGGGCCGCAACGGCGCCGAGTTCGCCCGACCGATCAACTCCCGCCGCTGCGCGGACCTCGGCCGGATCTGGATCGGCGAGATCAACTCCTGCGCCTCCAACCCCAACCGGGCGCGCTACGTCATCCCCAACGCCCCCCAGTGCCGCGGCAACGGCAAGATCTACGTCAACCACGGCGAGGAGGAGGGGCGGTACGACGAGTGCCTGACCCCGGAGCGGGCCGCGAAGCTGAGCAAGATCGCCAAGCGGAACAAGCAGTCTCTCAACGAGGCGGCGCTCGACCGCAACCGGTTCAACTGCTCCTACCGCGGTGGCTGGGTGATGCAGAACAGCACGTGCGTGAAGCGCCAGGGTCCGGTGCCGGCCTCGCAGCTGGGTGGCTTCTACATGGTCGGCGACTCGGTGAGCTGGCGGGCCGACAACGAGCTCTACGCGCGCGAGCACCAGTGGGTGCTCGACCTGCGCCCCGGCCGTCGCCTCGACGAGCTGCCCGGCCGGCTGAGCTGGTTCCGCGCCAACCACGGCGACCCCGACCAGCTGGTCGTCCAGCTCGGCACCAACCGCCGGAAGGGGTTCAACGAGGGCGACTTCCGGGACACGATGTTGTCGCTCCCGGCCAGCACCCCGGTGCTGTTCCTGCTGCCCTACCGCAAGTTCCAGGGCGACAACTCGGGCCCGGTGGCGGCCACCAAGAAGTACACGGCGTGGATGCGCGACCTGGCCGCCGACCGGCCGCTGACCTGCCTGTCGGAGTGGCCGAAGATCGCCGCCGCCCACCTGTCCTACCTCGTCGACGGCGAGCACCCCGACTCCAAGCACGAGGGCTGGTACGCGCGCTACGTCGTGCACGCCTGGGGCGACTGCGCCCGCCACCTCGGCCTCTGAGCTGACGCTGGGACCGGCCCATCGCTGGTCGAGCTTGTCGAGACCTCCGCAGCACGGGCACCTGGCTGAGTCCCAGCGCCGGCTGCGGGCATCTCGACAGGCTCGATGAGCGGTGGTGGAGTACCAGCCTCGGCTCACTAGGCTGCGCGCATGTCTCCCTCGCCCTCTGGCACGCCAGACGCCCGGGCCGCGATCGCCGCGCTCCAGGGGCACGAGGCGTGGGCGATCATCCGGCGGTCCACCCGCGCCGGCGACCGCGACACGGTGGGTCTGGTCGGCGGGAGACGACGGGTGGTCGAGTCGCTGCTCGACATACCGCTCGAGTCCGGCGTGCCCGCCGAGGGTCACATCGCGGACCGGTTGCTGGCGGTCCCGTTCCGGCAGGTCCGCGAACGGGGGTTCGAGGCGCACGACGACGGGACGCCGCTGGTGGTGGTCGACGTCGAGACCGAGCTGGAGTTCTCGGTCGAGGAGGTCGTCGCCGCGATCGACGACACCGGAGTGGAGTTCGCCGACCGCGGCGGCTTCGACACCGACGACGAGGAGTACGGCAAGCTCGTCGAGGCGATCATCCACGACGAGATCGGCCAGGGCGAGGGCGCCAACCTGGTCATCGGCCGGCACTACCGCGCGACGGTCGCGGACTGGGGAGCCGACAAGGCGCTGACCGTGCTCAAGCGGCTGCTCGAGCGAGAGCGCGGCGCCTACTGGACCTTCCTGTTCTTCACCGGTGACCGCTTCCTGGTCGGCGCCAGCCCGGAGCGGCACGTCTCGATCCACAACGGCGATGTCCGGATGAACCCGATCAGCGGCACGTTCCGGCTGCCCACCGAGCCGGGCGCGGACCTGGCCGGCGAGCTGCTCGAGTTCCTGCACGACGAGAAGGAGATCTACGAGCTCTTCATGGTCGTCGACGAAGAGCTCAAGATGATGTGCGACATCTGCCACGAGGGAGGCCAGGTGCTCGGGCCGTTCCTCAAGCCGATGAGCCGGCTCATCCACACCGAGTACCTCCTCGCCGGCCGCACCGACCACGACCCGCGCGAGGTGCTGCGCGACACGATGTACGCCGCCACGGTCACCGGCTCACCTGTCGAGAACGCGTGCCGGCTGATCAAGAAGTACGAGACCGAGGGCCGCGGCTACTACGG
>JAWWPK010000416.1:0-13883 GCA_033854925.1 Nocardioidaceae bacterium
TGCTTCGGGACTCGGGCACCCGGGTCTGCCTCTTCACCGACCAGGCGAACCCGACGTCGAACAAGATCTACGCTGCGATCGGCTACGAGCCGGTCGTGGACATGGCGAACCTGGTCATCAGCAGGGCGATCACCAGACCAGGACGGGCTTGACCACGGCGCCGCTGGTCACGTCGGCGACCGCCTGGTTGATCTGGTCGGCCGGGTAGGTCGTCACCAGGTCGTCCATCGGGAAGGTGCCCGCGGCGCGCATCCCGAGCAGCCGCGGCACCATCTCCTGCGGGTCGGAGTCGCCCTCGATCGACGACTTCACGGTCTTGCCGCCCTGGAGCAGGTCGATCGCGTCGAGCGCGTACTCCTCCGCACCCAGCCCGAGGACCACGAGGGTGCCGCGGACGGCCAGCGACTGCTGGGCCTGCTTGACCACCGCAGGGATGGCGGTGGTGTCGATGCCGTACGCCGCGCCGCCGCCGGTCAGCTCCTTGACCCGCTCGACGACGGTCTGCTCGCCGGTGTCCGTCGGATCCACCGTGGTCGCCCCGAGCCGCTCGGCCACCTCGCGCCGGCTGGCGAGCGGGTCGACCGCGATGATCGACTCGACGCCCTCGGCGGCGGCCGCGGCGATCGCCGCGAGCCCGACCGCCCCCACGCCGTACACGACCAGGCTGTCGTCCTTCGCGGGCCTGATGACGTTGAGCACCGTGCCGGCGCCGGTCTGGAAGCCGCAGCCGTACGGCGCCACGAGGGTCAGGTCGAGCTCCGGGTCGACCTTGACGCAGTTGTCGGCGTACGCCAGCGCGTGCGCGGCCAGGCTGGACTGGCCGAAGAAGTTGCCGAACACGGGACTGCCGGCGCGCGAGATCGGCATCGAGCCGTCCATCCGCAGGCCCATGTAGTTGAGCAGCAGGGTCTGGTCGCAGTAGCCCACCAGGCCGGCCCGGCACTTGGCGCAGTCGCGGCAGGAGCGGAAGCTCATCACCACGTGGTCGCCGGGCTCGAGCCCCTCCACGCCCGGGCCCACCTGCTCGACGACGCCCGCGCCCTCGTGGCCGAACACGTTGGGGAACATCTCCGCCGGCAGGAAGCTGCCCATCGTGAGGTCGGTGTGGCACAGCCCGGTGGCGACCATCCGCACCAGCACCTCGTCGTCGCGGGGGTCCTCGAGCTCCACCTCGGACATCGTGAACGGCTGGCCCTGACCCTCGACGACGGCGGCTCTGGTCTGCATGGCGCCAACCTAGCCCTCATGTAGAACGTGTTCTAGAACGTGTCACCGGGGAGGGGCCAATAGGCTGGGCACCTCATGACAGACCTGCCGGACGTCGACCCCGCTCCCCGCCTCGCCGAGACCTATGCCGAGGCCGAGGACGCACTGCTGTCGCGCTGGCAGGAGACCAAGCTCGAGCCGTCCCTGGACCGGATCACCGCGTTCCTCGACCTGCTGGGCAACCCGCAGACGGGCTACCCGGTGATCCACCTGACCGGCACCAACGGCAAGACGTCGACGTCACGGATGATCGACACCCTGCTGCGTGCGCTCGACCTGCGCACCGGCCGGTTCACCAGCCCGCACGTCGAGCGGATGAGCGAGCGGATCTCAGTGGACGGCGAGCCGCTGAGCGACGAGGAGTTCGTGGCGGCGTTCAACGACGTGGCGCCGTACATCGCGATGGTCGACGCCGAGGAGACCTTCCCGCTGTCGTTCTTCGAGACCATCGTCGCGATGGCCTACGCGAGGTTCGCGGAGGCGCCGGTCGACGTGGCCGTGGTCGAGGTCGGGATGGGCGGGTCGTGGGACGCCACGAACGTCGCCGACGGCGCGGTGGCGGTGGTGCTGCCGATCGCGGTGGACCACGCGCGCTACCTCGGCAACTCGCCCGAGGAGATCGCGGTCGAGAAGGCGGGAATCATCAAGCCCGGTGCCGTGGCGGTGCTGGCCGAGCAGCGGCCCGAGGTGGCCGAAGTGCTGCTCGCGCGGGTGGCCGAGGTCGGGGCGAGCGTGCTGCGCGAGGGCATGGAGTTCGGCGTGATCTCGCGGGTGCCGGCGGTGGGAGGGCAGGTGGTGTCGCTGCAGGGGCTGCGGGCGCGATACGACGAGCTGTTCCTGCCGCTCTACGGCGCGCACCAGGCCCAGAACGCCGCGGTCGCGCTGGCCGCGGTCGAGGCCTTCGTCGGCGGCAGCGAGGTGCTCGACGACGACGTCGTGCGGGCGGCGTTCGCCCAGGTCACCTCGCCCGGCCGGCTCGAGATCGTGCGCACCGGTCCGACGATCCTGCTCGACGCCGCGCACAACCCGCACGGCGCCGAGGCCATCGCCGCGGCCCTCGAGGACTCGTTCACGCTCGACCCGCTCATCGGCGTGATCGGCGTGATGGGCGACAAGGACGCCGAGGGGCTGCTGGCGGCGTTCGAGCCGCACCTCACGCACGTCGTCTGCACCCAGAACTCCACCGCGCGGGCGATGCCCGCCGCCGAGCTCGCCGTGGTCGCCGTCGAGGTGTTCGGGGAGGACCGGGTCAGCGTGGAGCCGCGGCTCGCCGACGCGATCGACGAGGCAGCCGGGCTCGCGGAAGCGGGCTCCGGCGGCTCCTCGATCGGCTCGGGCGGGGTGCTGATCACCGGCTCGGTCGTCACCGTCGGCGAGGCGCGGTCGATGCTGCGACGGAGGCGTTCGTGAGCGCGTCGCGGCCCGAAAGGGAGCGGTCCCCGCGGCGCGGCATGTGCGCCGCGGTGCTCTCGCTCGAGGCGGTGGTGCTCGGCCTGACCACGCCGGTCATGATCAAGATCGCCGACGTGGACACCCCGGTCGCGCTGGGCGCCGGGCTGGGGCTGGCGGTCTCCTGCCTGCTGATCATCGGCCTGCTGCGCCACGAGTGGGGCTACGCGCTCGGCTGGCTGGTGCAGCTCGGCGCCATCGGACTCGGCTTCGTGATCGGCCCGATGTTCTTCCTCGGCGCCGTCTTCGCGCTGTTGTGGGCGACCGCCTACCTGCTCGGCCGCAAGATCGAGCGTGAGCGCGCGACGGCGTACGCCGCGTTCGACGCGGAGCAACCGCGATGACCGAGCTCTCTGCCACCGAACGCACCCGGATCACCCGGCTCCGCGAGCGCGGCCGCAGCGACCGCGAGGAGCTCCTGGCCTTCCTCGGGGAGTCGATGATCGCCCACGTCGCCGTGGACGCCGGGGGCCACCCGGTCGCGCTGCCCGTCGCCTACGGCGTGGACCCGGACGGGCCGGACGAGGGCGGCACGATCTACGTCCACGGCTCGGTGGGGGCCGGCTGGATGCGCCACGCGCCCGGCTCGACGGTCTGCGTGACGGTCACGTCACTGGACGGGCTGGTCCTGGCCCGGTCCGGCTTCCACCACTCGATGAACTACCGCTGCGCGGTCGTCATCGGGACGGCCCGGCTGGTCGAGTCGGAGGAGGAGAGGGGTCGCGCCCTCGACCTGGTGGTCGACCAGATCGTGCCCGGGCGGGCCGCGACGCTGCGCCCGCACACCCGCAAGGAGCTGGTCGCGACCGCGGTGCTCGCCGTACCCCTGCACGAGGCCTCGCTGAAGCTGCGCGCCGAGGGCGTCGGCGACGAGCCCGAGGACGTCGAGGCGGGGATCTGGGCCGGGGTGCTGCCGTTGCGGACGGTGGCCGGCGACCTCGAGGTCGACCCGCTCACGTCGGCACCCGTGCCGGAGGACGTCGCTCGCCGGGCGGACCAGCTGCGCGGATAAGGCTGTCAGTAGGGTCTGGCGCATGTCACGCACGCTGGTCCTGCTCAAGCCCGACACCGTACGCCGCGGGCTGGTGGGCGAGATCCTGAGCCGCTTCGAGGCCAAGGGGCTCACGATCGTCGCGATGGAGCACCGCACCATCGACGCCGCGCTCGCCGACCAGCACTACGCCGAGCACGTCGCGAAGGACTTCTACCCGCCGCTGCGCGACTTCGTGACCAGCGGCCCGCTCGTCTCCCTGGTCCTCGAGGGTGACGAGGCGGTCGAGGTGGTCCGCGCGATCAACGGCGCCACTGACGGCCGCAAGGCCGCCCCCGGCACCATCCGCGGCGACCTGTCGCTGTCCAACCGCGAGAACCTCGTCCACGGCTCCGACTCGTCCGAGTCCGCCGAGCGCGAGATCGCGATCTGGTTCCCCGGCCTCTAGCTCGACCGCTCAGACGACGATCGAGCGCTGGTGCGAGGTGCAGGCCATCACCAGCGCGACGATCCAGCCGATGATCGTCCAGCCGAGGAGGAAGTTCACGAGTCCGATCACCAGGCTGTTGGACGTGCCTCGCGTCTCCGCGATCGCCCAGGGCAGGAAGTAGCCGACGGTGACGACCGTCAAGATCCACGACACGACGACGGCTGCCGAGCCGGTCTGCTCGGTGCCGATGGTGTCCGGGTGCCATCCCGCGGAAGTTGTCACGTTGGGAACGCTAGGCCCGTGCGGGCCGGGCCGACAGGGCCATTGGACCCCATCTCCCGTCACATCAGTCACTCCAGCCCCGGCGTGCCTGCCGGGGTATGCGCCCCGCTTTCCATAGCCTCGAAGCGCTGAGACCGGCCGTCCTGCCGGTCTCTCTTCCCCGCGCTTCCCCGCAGCAAGGACAGGACGGATGGCGAACAACTTCGTCGGCCGGGACATGGCCGTGGACCTGGGCACCGCCAACACGCTCGTCTACGTGCGTGGCAGGGGCATCCTGGTCGACGAGCCGAGCGTCGTCGCGATCAACGAGAAGACCGGCGAGCTGGTCGCTGTCGGGCACGACGCCAAGCAGATGGTCGGGCGCACCCCGGAGGACATCACCGCCATCCGGCCGATGCAGGACGGCGTGATCGCCGACTTCGAGGCCACCGAGCAGATGCTGCGCCACTTCATCGCGCTGGTGCACCGGCGCCGCTACCTGGCCAAGCCGCGGATGGTCGTCTGCGTGCCGAGCGGCATCACCGCCGTCGAGCAGCGGGCGGTCAAGGAGGCCGGCTACCAGGCCGGCGCGCGCCGGGTCTACATCATCGAGGAGCCGATGGCCGCCGCCATCGGCGCCGGGCTGCCCGTGCACAAGGCCACCGGGAACATGGTCGTCGACGTCGGCGGGGGTACGACGGAGGTCGCCGTGATCAGCCTCGGCGGCATCGTCACCAGCCTGAGCGTGCGGACCGCGGGCGACGAGCTGGACCGCGCCATCACGAACTGGATGAAGAAGGAGCACGCGCTCCTGCTCGGCGAGGCCACGGCCGAGGAGGTCAAGATGACCCTCGGCTCGGCGTTCCCCGGCCCCCTGGACCGCGAGGCCGAGATCCGCGGCCGTGACCTCGTGTCCGGTCTGCCACGCGCCGTGACGCTGACCAGCGCCGACGTACGCACCGCGATCGAGGAGCCCCTGCACGCGATCATCGACGCGGTCCGGGTCACCCTCGACCAGACGCCGCCCGAGCTGGCCGGGGACATCATGGACCGCGGCATCGTGCTCACCGGTGGCGGCGCGCTGCTCCGCGGCCTCGACGACCGGCTCCGCCACGACACCGGCATGCCGGTGCACGTCGCCGAGGACCCGCTGCGGTCCGTCGCGCTCGGCGCGGGCCGGTGCGTGGAGGAGTTCGAGGCGCTCCAGCAGGTGCTGGTGACCGAACGGCGCGGGATGGCCCGGACGGCATGACTGGCCAATGACAGACACGCTCACCCGACCCCCGGCTCGTCGTACGCCGCGGCGCCCGGTGGTCGAGGACCGCCTCAACCGCCGCGGCAGCCTCGAGCCGCGCGAGCCCGGGCGGCCGCGCCGGTCGCTGGTCGTGGCACTGGTGCTCGCGTGCGTGACGCTGATGACCCTCGACCAGGTCAACGACGGCGCCGCGGTCGACCCGCTGCGCCGGGTGGTCGGCGAGGTCTACGGCCCGGTCGAGTCCGGCGTCAGCAGCGTGGTCGACCCGGTCGTCGCGGTCCCGCACTGGCTGCGCAGCAAGCACGACCTGGCCACCGACGTCGACCGGCTCAAGAGCGAGAACGACCAGCTCCGCTCCGAGCTCGCGACCAGCGACTACGACCGCAACCGGCTCCAGGAGTACGACGACCTCACCGCCACCGCGGAGTCGATCGGCTACGCGCTGGTGCCGGCGCGGGTGATCGGCATCGGGGCGGCCCAGTCGTTCTCGCGGACGGTCACCATCGACGCGGGCTCGCGCGCGGGGCTGGCGCCGGACATGACCGTGGTGAACGGCCAGGGGCTGGTCGGCCGGGTCCTCCGGGTCACCTCGACGACCGCCACCGTGCTCCTCGTCGTCGACGCCGACTCCACGGTGGGCGGCCGGGTCGGGCGAAGCATGAAGGTCGGCTTCCTGCACGGTCGCGGCGACCTCGGTGACGGCGCCCGGCTCGACCTCGAGCTGGTCGACCAGACCTACGTGCCGGCTGCGGGCGAGTCCGTGGTGACCTGGGGAAGCCAGGACGGTGCGCCGTACGTCTCCGGGGTGCCCGTCGGCCGCGTCTCCTCGGTCTACTCCAGCCTCCGCGAGACCACCCAGCGCGCCGTGATCGAGCCGTTCGTGGACTTCTCCGCGCTCGACGTCGTCGGGGTCGTGGTGCCGTCCGGCACGCACAGCGACCGCGGTGTCATCGAGGCGGACGGGAGCCTGGGATGAGCCCACTGTTCTCGCTCCCGCGCGCGACGGGCGCGCTGCTCGCGGTCTCGGTCGCGCTGGTGCTGCAGACCTCGGTGTTCTCCCACCTCGCGGTGCAGGGCGTGGTGCCGGACCTGGTGCTGCTGGTCGTCGTGGCCGCCGCCCTGGCCTACGGCTCGGAGCTCGGGCTGGTGCTCGGCTTCGGCGCCGGCCTGCTGCTCGACCTCGCTCCTCCGGCCGACCACTTCGCGGGCCGCTGGGCCTTGGCGCTCCTCGTCGTGGGGTACGTCGCGGGCCGGCTCGCTGCCCCGGGTCGCCCGCGGGTCGGGCAGTGGCTGCCGGTGGCCGCCGCGGCGTCGTTCGTCGGCACGTCGGTGTTCGCGCTCACCGGGGTGCTGCTGCGGGACCCGGCTGTCGGCGTCGGCGAGCTGCTCCGGGTCGAGGTGGTGGCCCTGTGCTGGGACGTCGCGCTCGCGCTGGTCGTCGTACCCCTCACGCTCGCACTGTTCGCGAAGGTCGAGCCCGACCGGGTTCTCGCGTGAGCGGCTCGACCGGCGAGAACCGCAGCCGGCTCCGGCTGGTCGTGATCCAGGCGCTCGTCTTCTCACTGTTCGCGACCCTGCTCATCCGGCTCTACTACCTGCAGGTCGTCAGCGGTGACGAGTACGCCGCGCAGGCCGCCTCGCAGTCGGTCCGCGAGGTCGTCGTCCAGCCGCAGCGCGGGCTGATCGTCGACGACGAGGGCCGGCCGCTGGTCGCCAACCGCACGTCCTGGGTGGTGTCGGTCGACCGCGGCACGCTGGCCAAGCTGTCCGACTC
The DNA here is from genome assembly GCA_033854925.1 of Nocardioidaceae bacterium. Lineage (GTDB taxonomy): Bacteria > Actinomycetota > Actinomycetes > Propionibacteriales > Nocardioidaceae > Nocardioides. Next base: position 7,427 of record JAWWPK010000416.1, read on the forward strand.
CGAGCAGCGCGCTCTGCTGCGCCGCGTCTCGCGGGTCACCGACGTGGCGGTGCCGCGGATCCACCGGCTGCTCACGACGTGCGGCGACGACAAGGCCGTGCAGGGGGACTGCTGGAACGGCTCGCCGTTCCAACCGGTGCCGGTCGCGGTCGACGTGCCGCAGCCGATGGCGCTGCGGGTGCTCGAGCAGCCCGAGGACTTCCCGGGCATCACGGCAGAGCAGCAGAGCCTGCGCGACTACCCGGCGCCGTACGGCATCAACGCCGCGCACCTGCTCGGCTACCTCAGCCCGATCACCGGCGAGGAGTACGACCAGGCCAAGGCGGACGGCGACAAGTCGGTCAACGGCGCGTCCGTGGTCGGCCGGGCCGGCGTCGAGAAGGAGTACGACGCGTGGCTGCGCGGGATGCCCGGCTACCAGCAGGTCGCGGTCGACTCGATGGGCCGGGTGATCGGCGACGAGGCCGAGGTCTCCGCGCAGCCCGGCGACACCCTGGTCACGTCGATCGACGCGCGCGTGCAGTCGGTGGTGGAGCAGCAGCTCGCGGCCACGATCCAGACCGCGCGGCAGACCTACGACGACGTCACCCACAAGAACTACGTCGCCGACTCCGGCGCCGCGATCGTGATGGAGGCCAAGACCGGGCGGATCGTCGCGATGGCCAGCCAGCCGACGTACGACCCCTCCGTGTGGGTCGGCGGCATCTCCAAGAAGCAGCTGGCGCGGCTCTACTCCGAGAAGGCCGGGACGCCGCTGCTCGGGCGCGCGACGCAGGGGCAGTTCGCGCCCGGGTCGACCTGGAAGCCGTTCATGGCCGTCGGTGCGCTCAACAACGGCTTCACGCCGGACTCCCGGCTGGACTGCTCGTCGGGGCTGCAGGTCGGCAACCGGTGGTTCAAGAACTACGAGTCCGCGGCGTACGGCTACATCGGCTTCGACCAGGCCCTGCAGCTCTCCTGCGACACGTTCTTCTACCGGGTCGGGCTGAAGTTCTGGCAGCAGTACGGCACCGACGAGACCGACGTCAACGCCAAGGACCCGCTGGTCACTCAGGCCAAGTCCTTCGGCTTCGGGTCCCGGACCGGCGTGGATCTCCCGGGCGAGGCGCCCGGCCGGATCGCGGACCGGGCCTGGAAGCTGTCGTACTGGAAGTCGATGCGCTCCTACTACTGCAAGATCGACCGCGACGGCTCCGCGAAGAACGACTACCTGCAGCTGTTCGCGCACGAGTTCTGCCTCGACGGGAACCGCTACCGCGCCGGTGACGCCGTGAACTTCGCGATCGGCCAGGGCGACACGATCGTGACGCCGCTGCAGCTCGCCCGCGCGTACGGCGCACTGTCCAACGGCGGCACCCTCTACGAGCCGCGGGTGGCGAAGGCGATCGTGGCGCCGGACGGCACCGTGCTCCGTCACTTCCAGCCTGTCGCTGCGGGCCATGTCTCGTCGTCCGCTGCCGCGCTGGAGTACGTCGACACCGCGCTGCAGGGGACGCCGAAGGTCGGGACCCTGGCGTGGAAGTTCATCGACTTCCCTCTGGACAAGGTGCACGTCCGCGGCAAGACCGGGTCCGCCGAGGTCTACGGCAAGCAGTCGACGTCGTGGGTCGCGACGTACGACGAGAACTACGTCGTCGTGATGATGGTGTCGCAGGCCGGCACGGGTTCGGGCACGTCCGGGCCCGCCGTACGCGCGATCTGGGAGTCGCTCTACGGCATCAACGGTCAGACCGTCACGCCGTCTGCTTCCGCGATCCCCGGGGTCACGCCGCCCGCCGGTCTTCCGACGTTCATGGACGACGGCTCGATCCTGCCGCCCGGTCGGGAGGACTGATCTCGTGACCGTGTCCCTGCGTCGGCTCGACTGGATCCTGCTCGGCTCTGTGCTCGCGCTGGTCGCCTTGTCTGCGCTTCTCGTGTGGTCGGCGACCTCACACCGGGTGGACCTCACCGACGGTGACTCGACGGCCTACCTGCGAAAGCAGCTGGTCAACATCGTCATCGGACTGGTCCTGCTCGCGCTCGTCACCGTCTGCGACCACCGGTGGGTGCGGATCGTGGCGCCGTTCGTCTACCTGCTGTCCGTTCTTGGCCTCGTGCTCGTCCTCACCATGGGCTCGACGATCAACGGCTCGCGGTCGTGGCTGCGGGTCGTGGGCCTCTCGATCCAGCCGTCGGAGCTCGCGAAGCTCGCCGTCGTCATCGGCATGGCGCTCGTCCTCGCCGAGCGCTCCGAGGGTCGCTGGCGGCGTCGGGTCGGTTCTGTCGACGTCCTGCTGATGCTGGTGATCGCCGGCGTACCGGCACTGCTGATCCTGCTCCAGCCCGACCTCGGCACCATGCTCGTGCTCTCCGCCACGGTCTTCGGCGTCCTCGCCGTGTCTGGTGCTCGTCGCCGGTGGCTGGTCATGGTGCTGCTGTCCGCGGGCTCCCTCGCGGCGCTCGCCCTGGCCGGCGGCGTGCTGAAGGCCTACCAGGTGGACCGCTTCCTCGCCTTCGTGAACCCCGACCTCGACCCCCGGGGCGCCGGCTACAACGTCGAGCAGGCGCGGATCGCCATCGGCAACGGCGGGCTGCTCGGCCAGGGCCTCTTCCACGGATCCCAGACCCGCTCCGGCTTCGTGCCGGAGCAGCAGACCGACTTCGTCTTCACGGTGGCGGGGGAGGAGCTCGGCCTGTTGGGCGCCGGGCTGCTCATCCTGCTGCTGTCCCTCGTCATCTGGCGAGCCCTGGTCATCGCCCGCCGCGCCGAGGACGTCTTCGGCCGGGTCGCCGCGGCCGGCATCGCCTGCTGGTTCGGCTTCCAGGCCTTCCAGAACATCGGCATGTGCCTGGGGATCATGCCGGTCACCGGCGTACCGCTGCCGTTCGTGTCGTACGGCGGGTCGTCGCTGTTCGCGGGCATGCTCGCGGTTGGTCTGCTGCAGAACATCCATCTGCGGTCGCAGGCGCGGACGTACGTCGCGCCGTACGAGGAGCGACGGGTGCTGGTCGGGCGATAGCTCGCCCGTCGCCTCTCACACGTCTGTTCGGGACGGCGTGCCACGCCAGGCGTAGTAGCCGACTGCGACCGCTCCGGCAGCCATCGGGATGCTGGTGATCATGCCTGCGAAGCCGTTCCCGGGGACCACGAGCGTGGCCACAGAGAACAGCGTCAGCACGGGGACCCAGACCGGGACGACCTTCGCTCGAAACAGCGCGACAGCCTGAAGGATCGTGCCGAGGATGACGAGCAACGCTCCCGGGAGCATGACGGCGAAGATGTGCGAGATGTCGTTGTTCACCACGTCGAACATCGCGGTCCCGGCCGCTCGGCTGACCGACGGGTCCGCAGGGAAGTAGTAGGCCGCCGCCCACAGGGCGATCCCGGCCGCCTGGAGGCCGCAGCCCAGCCACATCAGCGCTCCACCGAACGTCGCCCAGGCGCTTCCCCTGCGGCGGACCAGTGACATGGTCGCCAGCGCTTGCAAGGGAACGTTGCAGACCTGCAGGACCGCGAGGAAGGTGAGGAGCCACCACCACAGCTCGCGCTTCCCGAGGATGTCGGCGTACGCGTAGGTGCCGCTGCCACCGGCCGGCTCCGGCCACAGGACTCCGGCGGGGACGGCGGCGATGGCAGTGAGGCCCAGGACGATGGCCAGGAGTCCCATCCTGGTCCGGGTCGCCGTTTCGGGTGCCTCGAGGACCACGTCGCGGCTGATGGATTCGGTTGTCATGAGACGCCCTTCTCGATGGACCAGCAGAGGCATCAAGAGAAGCGGCGGTGGCTGGTCCGGCGCATCGGTGCGGTCCTGGGGATCGCTTCTCGGTGCTGGCACGCAGGTCAGGCGGCTGCCGCGGCCCTACTCTTCACGGATGCGGTGGCAGCGACCGATCGTGCATGGCCTCGCCGGCCTGACACTGGCGCTCGCCACACTCACGTGCGTCCTGCTCGCCACCCAGCACCTCGGCACTCATCTCATGATCCTCGAGGTCGGTCTCACCTCGCTCGCGCTGCTCATCAGTGGCCTTGGCGTGACGATCGCGTGGCGCGTGCCGAACAACCTCGTCGGGCCGCTGCTGACCTGGGTCGGCTTCAACGTCGCGTTCCAGTCCGACCGTGACGTCTACTACCGCGCTTGGCTCGTCGACCACAGCGTCGTCCCCCTGAACGCCCAGGCCGTGGCGGTCCTCTACGAGAGCGCGTGGTGGCTGTTCGCAGCAGCAGGGCTGCTGTTGCTCTGCTTCCCCGACGGTCGGATCCCGAGCTCGCGGTGGAGAGCGGTGCCGTTGGTGGTCGTCCTCACGGCCCTGGCCACCCAGGTCACCGGCGCCTGGGACCGGGCGCCGTACGGCGCGCCCATGCAGCACGTGGAGAAACCGTGGGGCACCTACCCCTTGGCCGTCGAGATCTTCAGCGGCGTCGCCAACATCACCCTGCTCGCGCTCACCCTGGCGTGCGCCGCCTCGCTCGTCGGGCGCTTCCGTCGTGGCTCGGCGTTGCAGAGAGCCCAGGTCAAGTGGCTGTCGCTGGCGGGCGCCGGCCTCGTGCTCTACCCGGTGGTCTGCGTGACCCAGCTCCTCCTCACCGGAGGGACGGACTACGTCGCCACCGCGGTGGGCATCGTCGCGCTGACGGCGCTGCCGATCTCGGTCGCCGTGGCGATGCTCCGCCACGACCTCTATGACATCGACCGGGTGCTGGCGGACACCGTCAGCTACGCCATCGTGGTCGTGGCACTGATCGCGACGTACGCCCTGTCCGTCCTCACCTTGGGTCTCCTGCTCGGCCGCGACTCGGCCCCTGCTGCAGCGGGCGCGACAGCTGTCTGCGCCCTGGTGCTCGCGCCGTTGAGGACCCGGCTGCGCCGGCTCGTCGACCGCCGGCTCTTCCCCCCGCGCAGGGCAGCGCTGCAGGCCATCGAGCACCTGCAGCACCGGGTCCACACGAGGGGGGCCCAGCCGGAGGAGCTGGAGTCGGTGCTGCGCGCGGCCCTGCGCGACCCAGCGTTGCGGGTCGGCATGCTCGTGCCGGGATCAGACGGCTTCGTCGACACCACCGGTGCGCCGGTCCCCGACACGGGGCTGGTCCCGGTGACCCTCGGCGGCATGCAGATCGGTGTGCTCACCGGCTCGGACGCCACGGGGCCCGGCGTCCTCCGGGTCGTGGCTTCGGCGTGCGCAAGCCTCGTCGAGGTGACCCGGCTGCGCGCCGAGCTCGGCGCGGCGCTGCGCGAGGTCGAGGCCAGTCGCGCGCGGCTCGTCCAGGCCGGCGACGCCGAGCGCAAGCGACTCGAGCGCGATCTCCATGACGGTGCGCAGCAACGACTGGTCTCGCTGGGGATGGCCATGCGGCTGGCGCAGAAGCGGCTCCCCCAAGGTCAGGTCGACGTCGACCAGCTGCTGGACCAGGGCGTGGCCGAGCTCGCGACCGCGATCGCCGAGCTCCGGCAGATCGCGCACGGGCTGAGGCCGACCAGCTTGGACGACGGGCTGCATGCCGCGCTGGCAGCCCTCACCAGCAAGCTGCCCATCCGGGTCCAGCTCGACGTGGCGCCCGACCAGCTTCCGGACGATGTCGCGACAACGGCCTATTTCGTGGCGGCAGAGGCGATCACCAACGCAGCGAAGTACGCCAACGCCAGGTCGATAGTCGTCCGGGTGGCCCAGGACACCCGAGGGGTCCAGATCTCGGTGCAGGACGACGGGATCGGGGGTGCGGCCCCGCGAACCGGATCCGGCCTGGCTGGCCTGGCCGACCGGGTCTCCGCGATCGGTGGTTCGCTGCTGATGACCAGCCCCTCCGGCAGGGGCACGACGATCGAGGCGGTCTTGCCGTGCGGATAGTGATCGGTGAGGACTCAGCCTTGTTTCGTGAAGGTCTGGCCAGCCTGCTGATCGAGGCAGGACACGACATCGTGGGCCGCGCAGCCGATGCGGAGACCCTGCTCGACGTCGTCACGGAGACGTTGCCCGACCTTGCCGTCATCGACGTGCGCATGCCTCCCGACCTGACCGACGACGGGGCTCGCGCGGCCCGGCGGATCCGTCAGACCCACCCGGACGTGGCCATCGTGCTGCTCTCCCAACACGTGGAGACCAAGCACTCGGTGGACCTGGTGAGCAGCGGAGGCTTCGGCTACCTGCTCAAGGACCGCGTGCTCGATGTCGACGACTTCCTCGACGCACTCACCCGCGTCGCGGCGGGCGGGTCGGCCCTGGATCCGGAGGTGGTCGGTCGGCTGCTCGGCCAACCGACCACTCCGGCGCTGACTCCTCGCGAGCGAGAGGTCCTGGGGCTGATGGCCGAGGGACTCACCAACCTCGGCATCGCCCGGCGGCTGTTCCTCAACGACCGCACCGTCGAGAGCCACATCGGCAGCATCCTGAGCAAGCTGGGCATCCAGGCAACCGTCGAGGAACACAGGCGCGTCCTTGCCGTGCTGACCTACCTCGGCGAGCGCAGCACCGGTTAGCG
>JAWWPK010000417.1:0-7205 GCA_033854925.1 Nocardioidaceae bacterium
CACCAAGCCGTCGGCCGACGTCGCCCTCTACGACCGGATGCAGACGCGGACCCTCCCGGCGGGCTGGGCCGACGACCTGCCGACGTTCGACGCCGACCCAAAGGGCGTGGCCACCCGCAAGGCGTCCGGGGCGGTGATCAACGCGATCGCTGCCAAGGTGCCGGAGTTCTGGGGCGGTTCGGCCGACCTCGCCGGGTCCAACAACACCACCATCGAGGGCGCACCGTCGTTCCTGCCGAGCGACCGCGGCACCAAGATGTGGCAGGCCGACCCCTACGCCGGCCGGGTGCTGCACTTCGGCATCCGTGAGCACGGCATGGGCGCGATCCTCAACGGCATCGCCGTGCACGGCGGGACCCGCGTGTTCGGTGGCACCTTCCTGACCTTCTCCGACTACATGCGCCCCTCGGTCCGGCTGGCCGCGATCATGGGCCTGCCGGTCACCTACGTCTGGACCCACGACTCCATCGGCCTGGGCGAGGACGGCCCGACCCACCAGCCGGTCGAGCACTACGCCGCGCTGCGCGCCATCCCCGGCCTCGACTTCGTGCGGCCCGGTGACGCCAACGAGGTCACCGCGTGCTGGCAGGCCATCCTCGAGCACCCCGACCGCCCGACCGGCCTGGCGCTCAGCCGCCAGAACCTCCCGGTCTACCCGCGCGGAGCGGACGGCTACTCCGACACCTCCAACGTGCACCGTGGCGGCTACGTGCTGCTCGACACCCCCGGGACGCCCGACGTGGTGCTGATCGGCACCGGGTCCGAGCTCCAGCTGGCGGTCGAGGCGCGGAAGATCCTGGCCGAGGACGGCGTTGCGGCGAGAGTGGTGTCCATGCCGTGCTTCGAGTGGTTCAACGCCCAGGAGGCGTCGTACCGCGAGACCGTCATCCCGCCGACCGTGAAGGCCCGGGTCTCGGTCGAGGCCGGCATCGCCCAGGGCTGGCGCGAGATCGTCGGCGACAACGGCCGGATGGTGTCCCTCGAGCACTACGGCGCCTCGGCGGACTACCAGCGGATATTCACCGAGTTCGGCATCACCGCGCCCGCGGTGGCCGACGCCGCACGAGACAGCATCCGGGTCACCACCGGCTGACCCCAACCCCCAGGAGGAAACCATGACCGACCGAGCTGGCTCCGACAGGCTTGGGACCCTCTCCGACGCGGGAGTCTCCATCTGGCTCGACGACCTGTCCCGGGAGCGGATCGAGACCGGCAACCTGGCCGAGCTGATCAAGGACAAGCACGTGGTCGGCGTGACCACGAACCCGACGATCTTCGCGAGCGCCATCGCCGACGGCGAGCGCTACGACGAGCAGGTGCGCAAGCTCGTCGCCGCAGGCACCGACGTCAACGGGGTGATCTTCGAGCTCACCACCGAGGACGTCCGCAACGGCTGCGAGATCATGACCCCCGTCTTCGAGTCCACCAAGGCCGACGGCCGGGTCTCGATCGAGGTGGAGCCGTCCCTCGCCCGCGACACTTCGGGCACCATCGCCTCGGCCCAGCAGCTGTGGCGGGCCGTCGACCGGCCCAACGTCTACATCAAGATCCCGGCCACGTCGGCCGGGCTCCCGGCGATCACCGCGGCGATCTCGCAGGGCATCAACGTCAACGTGACGCTGATCTTCAGCGTGGCCCGCTACCGCGAGGTCATGGACGCCTACCTGAGCGGCCTCGAGGCGGCCCGCGACGGTGGCCTCGACCTCACCCGGATCTTCTCGGTGGCCTCGTTCTTCGTCTCCCGGGTCGACACCGAGGTCGACAAGCGGCTCGACGCCATCGGCACCGACGAGGCGAAGGCCCTGCGCGGGAAGGCGGCGGTCGCCAACGCGCTGCTCGCCTACGCGGCGTACGACGAGGTGCTCGCGAGCGACCGCTGGAAGCAGCTCTCGGACGCCGGCGCCAACCGGCAGCGGCCGCTGTGGGCGTCGACCGGCGTGAAGAACCCCGACTACCCCGACACCCTCTACGTCACCGACCTGGTCGTCGCGGACACCGTGAACACGATGCCGGAGAAGACGATGGACGCCTTCGCCGACCACGGCGAGGTCAAGGGCGACGTGGTCAGCGGCCGGGGCGCCGAGGCGCAGGCCGTGTTCGACCAGCTCAGCGCGGTCGGCATCGACGTCGACGACGTGTTCGTCGTGCTGGAGGACGAGGGCGTCGACAAGTTCTCGAAGTCCTGGCAGGAGCTGGTGGAGACCGTCGAGCAGCAGATGGAGCGGGCCGCCACGTGATCACCCCACGAAACCGTTCAGCGGCGGCGCTGCGCGCGGGAGCTGAACGCTTCCGCGGGGACCCCGAGAAGACATGACAGACGCGCCGGTCGACGCCACGACGACCCAGGCGTGGCGCAGGCTCGGTGAGCTCGCCGACGGGTTCCAGCCGGACCTGCGGGCGTGGTTCGCCGAGGATGCCGATCGCGCCGCGACCCTGACCTTCACCGCGGCCGAAGTGCTCGTCGACCTGTCCAAGGGGCTGCTCACCGGCGACGTGCTGGCCGCGCTGCTGGCGCTGGCGGACCAGGTCGGCGTAGCCGATCGTCGCGACGCGATGTTCCGCGGAGAGCACGTCAACGCCACCGAGGACCGCGCCGTGCTGCACACCGCGCTGAGGCTGCCCGAGGACGCCACCCTCGAGGTGGATGGCCAGGACGTCGTCAAGGAGGTCCACGACGTGCTGCGCCGGGTCTACGACTTCGCCGACCGGGTCCGTTCCGGCGCGTGGACCGGCGTCACCGGCGAACGGATCCGCACCGTCGTCAACATCGGCATCGGCGGCTCCGACCTCGGGCCGGTGATGGCCTACGAGGCGCTGGAGCCGTACCGCCAGGCCGGGCTGGAGTGCCGGTTCATCAGCAACATCGACCCGACCGACGCCGCCACCACCCTGGCCGACCTCGATCCGGCCAGCACGCTGTTCATCGTCTCCAGCAAGACCTTCGGCACCCTCGAGACACTGACCAACGCGCGCCTGTGCCGCGCCTGGCTGCTCGAGGGGCTGAGCGGGCAGGACGAGAAGGAAGCCGTCGCCCGCCACTTCGTCGCGGTGTCCACGGCTCTCGACAAGGTCGCCGACTTCGGGATCGACCCCGACAACGCGTTCGGCTTCTGGGACTGGGTCGGCGGTCGCTACTCGATGGACTCCGCCATCGGTACGTCGCTCGTGGTGGCGATCGGGCCGGAGCGGTTCGCCGAGCTGCTGGCCGGCATGCACGCGATGGACGAGCACTTCCGCAGCACCGAGCCGGCGCGGAACGTGCCGCTGCTGATGGGACTGCTCAACGTCTGGTACACCAACTTCCTCGACGCCCAGACGCACGCGGTGCTCCCATACTCCCAGCTGCTGCACCGCTTCCCGGCGTACCTCCAGCAGCTGACGATGGAGTCCAACGGCAAGGGCGTCCGCTGGGACGGCACCGCCGTGACCTCCGACACCGGCGAGGTGTTCTGGGGCGAGCCGGGCACCAACGGACAGCACGCGTTCTACCAGCTGATCCACCAGGGCACCCGACTGATCCCGGCCGACTTCATCGCGTTCGCCAACCCGGCGCACCCGCTGCGCGACGGTGACACCGACGTGCACGAGCTGTTCCTGGCCAACTTCTTCGCGCAGACCCGGGCGCTGGCGTTCGGGAAGACTGCCGACGAGGTGCGCTCCGAGGGGACGGCGGAGGCCGTCGTTCCAGCCCGTGTCTTCTCCGGAAACCGGCCCACCACGTCGATCATGGCGCCCGAGCTGACCCCGTCGGTGCTGGGCCAGCTTATCGCGCTCTACGAGCACATCACCTTCACCGAGGGCGCGGTCTGGGGCATCGACAGCTTCGACCAGTGGGGTGTCGAGCTGGGCAAGCAGCTGGCCCAGCAGCTCGCCCCCGCGGTGGCCGGCGACGAGTCCGTCGCGGCCGAGCAGGACTCGTCCACGCAGTCCCTGATCGCCTACTACAGGAAGCAGCGCCGCTGATGGTGTCGCCGTCGTGACTCCGAGACCGAACCCGCTGCGGGACCCCCAGGACCGCCGCCTGCCCCGGATCGCCGGGCCGTGCGGCATGGTGCTGTTCGGCGTCACCGGCGACCTGTCCCGCAAGAAGGTGATGCCGGCGATCTACGACCTGGCCAACCGCGGGCTGCTGCCGCCGGGGTTCAGCCTCACCGGGTTCGCGCGCCGCGACTGGGTCGACCAGGACTTCGCGGACATCGTCCACGACTCGGTGAAGCAGCACGCCCGCACGGAGTTCCGCGAGGAGACCTGGAAGCAGCTCGCCGAGGGGTTCCGGTTCGTCCCCGGCGACTTCAGCGACGACGTCGCCTTCGACCAGCTGCGCCGGACCATCGAGGAGCTCGACCGGGTCCGCGGCACCGACGGCAACCACGCGTTCTACCTGGCGATCCCGCCGGCGTTCTTCGGCATCGTCGCCGAACAGCTGAAGGAGCACGGCCTGGCCGATCCCCAGGGCGACGCGTGGCGCCGGGTGGTGATCGAGAAGCCGTTCGGCCACGACCTGCAGTCCGCGCGGGAGCTCAACCAGGCACTGGCGACGGCGTTCCCGAGCGACACGATCTTCCGGATCGACCACTACCTCGGCAAGGAGACCGTCCAGAACATCCTGGCGATGCGGTTCGCCAACGAGATGTTCGAGCCGCTGTGGAACAGCAACTACGTCGACCACGTGCAGATCACGATGGCCGAGGACGTCGGCATCGAGGGGCGGGCCGGCTACTACGACGGGATCGGCGCGGCGCGCGACGTGATCCAGAACCACCTGCTCCAGCTGATGGCCCTGGTCGCGATGGAGGAACCGACGTCGTTCGACGCGCTGGCGCTGCGGACCGAGAAGCAGAAGCTGCTGGCCAGCATCAGCCTGCCCCGGCGCCTGGACCTGACCACGGCACGCGGCCAGTACGCCGCCGGCTGGTCGGGCGGCCGGAAGGTGCGCGGCTTCCTGGAGGAGGACGGCGTCCGCAAGACGTCCCACACCGAGACGTTCGCCGCGGTGACGCTGCACGTCGACAACCGGCGCTGGGCCGGCGTCCCGTTCTACCTGCGCACCGGCAAGCGGCTCGGCCGCCGGGTCACCGAGGTGGCCGTCGTCTTCAAGCGGGCGCCGCACCAGCCGTTCAGTGCCACCTCGGTCGAGGAGCTGACCCACAACGCCATCGTGATCCGGGTCCAGCCCGATGAGGGCGTGACGATCCGGTTCGGCAGCAAGGTGCCCGGCGCCGGCATGGAGATCCGCGACGTCAACATGGACTTCGTCTACGGCGGCTCGTTCACCGAGTCCTCGCCGGAGGCCTACGAGCGGCTGATCCTCGACGTACTGCTCGGTGACCCGCCGCTCTTCCCGCGGCACGAGGAGGTCGAGCTGTCCTGGGAGATCCTCGACCCGGTGCTGGACTTCTGGGCGCGCAAGGGCAAGCCCGACGCCTATCCGTCCGGGACCTGGGGTCCCGACTCGGCTGAGAAGATGATGGCGCGTGACGGCCGGACCTGGAGGCGACCCTAGTGCTCATCGCACTCAGCGACACCGATTCCGCGGGCATCGCGGCCGAGTTCGTCCGGTCCCGGATGCGCGCCGGCAGCCCGGCGATGGGCATGGTGCTGACCATGGTTGTCGTGGCCGAGGAGGACCAGGCCGAGAAGGCGATGGAGATGGCCCGCGAGGCCTCCCACGAGCACCCCGCGCGGGTGCTGGGCATGATCCTCGGCGACGGCCGGGGCGCCTCGCAGGTCGACGCACAGGTCGGCGCCGGCTCCGGGTGGACCGGCGAGACGGCGCTGATCCGGCTCACCGGCGAGGTGGTCAAGCACCCCGACTCGGTGGTGCTGCCGCTGCTGCTCCCGGACTCCCCCGTCGCGGTGTGGTGGCCCACCGACGCGCCGGCCGACCCCGCCAAGGACCCGCTCGGGCTGCTGGCGCAGCGCCGGATCACCGACTCCGCCAACGTCAGCCGTGGCGGGGCGGCCGCGCTGCGCAACCAGTGCAAGGCCTACACGCCGGGCAACACCGACCTGGCCTGGACCCGGCTGACCCCGTGGCGGGCGCTGCTGGCGGCCGCACTGGACCAGCACCCGCTCAAGGTCACGGCCGCCTCGGTGGCCGCCGAGCGGGTGAACCCGAGCGCCGACCTGCTCACGGCGTGGCTGCGCAACCGGCTCAAGGTCGAAGTGGTCCGCAAGACGTCCAAGGGGCCCGGCATCACGGCGGTCGAGATGGAGACCGCCGAGGGCCCGATCCGCATCTCGCGTCCCGACGGCCGCCTGGCGACGTACTCCTCACCAGGCCACCCCGACCGGCCGATCGCCCTGCGCCGCCGCGACGTGCACGAGCTGCTCTCCGAGGAGCTGCGCCGCCTTGACGAGGACGACGTCTACGCCGCCGTGGCGAGGACGCTGACCAGGAGCAGGTCGCTGTGACGGCTCCCGCCACGCCGCCTCGGGTCGAGGTCCACGAGTCCGCGGAGGCTCTCGCGACCGCCGTCGCCGGTGAGCTGCTCACCCGGATGACGGACGCCCAGACCAGCGGCCACGAGCCACAGATCGCGCTCACCGGCGGCACCATCGCCGACGCAGTGCACCGCGAGCTGGCCCGGCTCTCGGCCGGCTCGGAGGTGGACTGGTCGCGGGTCGTCGTCTGGTGGGGCGACGAGCGGTTCGTCGAGCCTGCGTCGGACGACCGCAACGAGCGACAGGCTCGAGAGGCCTTCCTCGACCAGGTCGACGTGGACCCGGCGAAGGTGCACCCGATGCCCTCCACCGAGTCGGCTGGAGACGTCGACGAGGGCGCGGCGGCGTACGGCGAAGAGCTGCGCAGCTTCGGCGCCGGCGAGTTCGACGTACTCATGCTGGGCGTCGGCCCCGACGGCCACATCGCCTCGCTGTTCCCCGGCTTCCCGCAGCTCGACGTGGGCGACCGGATCGCGGTCCCCGTCACCGGTTCGCCCAAGCCGCCCCCGGAGCGCATCAGCCTCACGTTCAGCGCCCTCAACCGCTCCGCGTCGGTCTGGTTCCTGGTCAGCGGCGAGGAGAAGGCCTCCGCCGTAGCCACCGCCCTGGCCGAGGGCACCGACCTCCACGACTGCCCCGCCGTCGGCGTACAAGGCACCGAGGAGACCATCTGGTTCCTCGACCGGTCCGCTGCCTCCCACCTCTGACCCACACGACGGATGCGCGGCTGCAGGAGTCACCGGTTAACCGGTGACTCCTGC
>JAWWPK010000418.1:0-9245 GCA_033854925.1 Nocardioidaceae bacterium
CTCGCTCGGCCTGTATGCCGAGATCTTCCGTCGCAACGTGCATGCATCGGGCGTGATCCCGCAGATCTCGCTGATCATGGGCGCGTGCGCGGGTGGACACGTCTACTCGCCGGCCGTCACCGACTTCACGATCATGGTCGACGGCACCTCCAACATGTTCATCACCGGCCCCGACGTCATCAAGACCGTGACCGGCGAGGACGTCACCATGGAGGAGCTCGGCGGCGCCCGGACCCACAACACCAAGTCCGGCAACGCCCACTACATGGGCACCGATGAGGACGACGCGCTCGAGTACACCAAGGCGCTGCTGTCCTACCTGCCCCAGAACAACCTCGACGAGGTGCCGTCGTACGACGACGACGCGGCCCTCGAGTTCAGCGACCTCGACCGCACCCTCGACACGCTCATCCCCGACTCGCCGAACCAGCCCTACGACATCCACGACGTCATCAGGGCGGTCGTCGACGACGAGGAGTTCCTCGACGTCATGGAGCTCTTCGCGCCCAACATCGTGATCGGCTTCGGCCGGGTCGAGGGGCACTCGGTCGGGGTCGTGGCGAACCAGCCGATGCAGTTCGCCGGCACCCTCGACATCAACGCCTCCGAGAAGGCGGCGCGCTTCGTGCGCTTCTGCGACGCGTTCAACATCCCGGTGCTGACCTTCGTCGACGTGCCCGGCTTCCTGCCCGGCACCGACCAGGAGTGGAACGGCATCATCCGCCGCGGCGCCAAGCTGATCTACGCCTACGCCGAGGCCACGGTCCCGCTGGTCACGGTGATCACCCGCAAGGCCTACGGCGGGGCCTACGACGTCATGGGCTCCAAGCACCTCGGCGCCGACATCAACCTGGCCGGGCCCACCGCGCAGATCGCGGTGATGGGCGCGCAGGGCGCGGTGAACATCCTCTACCGCGACACGCTCAAGGCTGCCGATGACCCGGAGGCCAAGCGGGCCGAGCTGATCGACGACTACGACCAGGCGCTGGCGAACCCGTACCTCGCGGCCGAGCGCGGCTACGTCGACGCGGTGATCAGCCCGCACGAGACCCGCGTCGAAGTCGTCCGGGCGCTGCGCCTGCTTCGTTCGAAGCGCGAGACCCTGCCCGCCAAGAAGCACGGGAACATTCCGCTCTGATGGCCGACGAGAGTCCTGAGCAGCGTCCGCTGCTGAGAGTCGTCAAGGGCGACCCCACCCCCGAGGAGGTGGCCGCCCTGGTCGCGGTCATCGCGTCACTCGGCAGCGGCGCGGAGCCGCCGAAGCGGCGTACGCCGGAGTGGTCGGCGCACCACCGCAAGGTGCGCAGCACCCTGCCTCATGGTCCCGGCGGCTGGCGCTCGAGCGCGCTGCCGCGCTGATCCCGGGCGCCTGCTGCGACCGGCCGCCTAGTCCGGTCAGGCCATACCTGATGGGGGGCGAATGGCCCGAGTGGGCCATCGCCTCGGCTCCGGGTGGCACCTGAGGATCGAGACGTGCCCTCACTCCCGAGGAGGGGCACTACCCGGGGACAGGACGCGGGTCCGTCGCGGGGGCGACGGACCTGCGTCCTGCGTGGCGGGGGTTTCCGGGTCAGGACCGGGTGCGGACCTTCCCGGGAGCGAAGACCGCGGCGATCACGGCGACGGCGACGGCCGCGGCACCGGTGAGCAGCGCCGCACCGATCGCGCCGTCGTACCCGTTCGGGGCGATCTCGCCGCCGTTCCCGAGGAAGACTGCGACCAGCAGGGCGATGCCCAGGGCCACGCCGAACTCGCGCACCGTGGAGTTCGCGGAGCTGGCGATGGCGAAGTCGCTGTCCGGGAGTCCCTGCAGCACCGCGGTGGCGCTCGGCGCGAAGGTCAGCCCCATCCCGATGCCGGCCATCGACAGCGGCACCAGGAAGGAGGTGTACGCCGAGCCGTGCTCGGTCAGCCACGCGAACCACACCAGCGACGCGGTCTGCAGGACGAGACCGGTGAGCAGCAGGTTTCGCAGCCCGGTCCGGCCGGCGATGGCGCCGGCGATCGGGGCGACCACCATCGGCGCCGCGGTCCAGGGCAGGGTCCGGATGCCGGCCTCGAGCGGGCTGTAGCCCTGCACGACCTGGAGGTACTGCGCGAGCAGGAACACGGTGCCGAACATGCCGATCGTGAAGGTCAGGCCGATCACGTTGGCGACCGAGAAGCCGCGCGAGGAGAACAGTCGCAGGGGAAGCACCGCGTAGGAGCGACCGCGGGCCCAGGCGACGTACGCCGGCACGAGCAGCCCGGAGACCACCAGCGGGACCAGCACGCTCGGTGAGCCCCAGCCGTCGTCGTTGCCGTGCACGATCCCCCAGATGCCGAGGAAGACCGCACCGCCGAGCATGGCGGTGCCGACCACGTCGAGCCGCTGCCAGGTGCCCTTGGACTCGCGGACCGCCACGAACAGCAGAGGCAGCGCGACCAGGGCGACCGGGACGTTGAGCCAGAAGATGGCCTGCCAGTTGACGCCTTCGACGACGGCGCCGCCGACGACCGGACCGAGCGCGACGCCGAGGCCGGAGACGCCGCCCCAGATGCCGATGGCGACGGCCCGCATCTTCTCGGGCACGGCTGAGGCGAGCAGGGTCAGCGAGAGCGGCATGATCGCGGCGGCGCCGAGCCCCTGCACCGCCCGGGCGACGATCAGCGCCTCCGAGCTGGTGCTCAGCGCCGAGGCGATCGAGGCGAGGGTGAAGACGGTCAGCCCGGCGATCATCACCCGGCGCCGGCCGAGGCGGTCGCCGAGCGTGGCTGCGGGGAGCATGAAGGTGGCGAAGGCCAGCGTGTAGGCGTTCATGAACCACGACAGCTGGTTGACGCTCGAGCCGAGGTCGGCCCGGATCACCGGCAGCGCGCTGGTCATCACCAGGTTGTCGAGGGTGGCCATGAACATGGGCAGCGAGGCCGCGACCACGGCCAGCCAGACAGGGATCCGGCGGCTGCGGGCGGGCCCGTTGGGCAGTGCAGCGTCCGGTGCGTCGGCCCGGACGTCGAGGGTGGTGGACATCCTTGAGCTCCGATCAGAAGAAGGCATTGAATGATTACTTGTGTTCGAGACCTTAGTAATCAACTGATAACATGTCAAGCGTGAGCCCGACGACAGCCACCCGGATGAACGCCGACGACCGCCGTGCGCTGGTCCTCGCCGCGGCCACCCGGGCCTTCTCCCGCGGCGGGTACGCCGGCACCAGTACCGACGCGGTCGCCAAGGAGGCCGGCGTCTCGCAGCCGTACGTCGTGCGGATCTTCGGAACCAAGCTCGAGCTGTTCCTCGAGGTCTTCGACCGCGCCTGCGGCCGGATCCGGGAGGCGTTCGAGGCGGTGCTGGCCGACGGGCCGTTCGACCCGGACTCCGACGACGACTGGACCCGGCTGGGGCTGGCCTACACCGAGCTGCTCCGGGACCGCGACCTGCTGATGGTGATGATGCACGGCTTCGCGGCCGGCGACGACGACCAGATCGCCCAGCGCAGCCGCGACGGGATGGGCCGGATCTTCGCGACGGTCAGGTCGACCGGCTGCACCGACGAGCGGGCCCAGGAGTTCATCGCGCAGGGCATGCTGCTCAACGTGATGCTCTCGATGCGCGCCCACGAGCACCTCGACGACGACTCCGACCTCGCCACCCTGACCCGGTGCGCGTTCGGCGACGCCCTGCCCTTCGTCGTCGCGTAGGCGTCCGGGGACGGACCGTCGTGTGCGCTTCACGCACACATAGCACGCACCTCGCTGCGTTACCGTCGCTCGATGATCCACCCCACAGAATCGCTCGCTGCACTCGCGATTCCGCGGGGACCCCGGAAAAGCATGGGCCTACAGCGTCGTCGCTCCGGCGCCTTGCGATGCACGCACTCTGAGCACGCCAAGCACGCATGACGGTCCGTCCCCGGACGCCGCTCGTCCTGGCCTCCCAGTCCCCCGCGCGGCTCGCGACGCTGCGGGCCGCGGGCATCGACCCGCTGGTGATCGTGTCCGGCGTCGACGAGGAACAGCTGGGTCCGCTGCCGCCCGCCGAGCTCGCGCTTCAGCTCGCGGAGCTGAAGAGCGCCGCCGTCGCCGCCCGCGACGACCTTCCCGCGCGCGCCCTCGTGCTCGGCTGCGACTCGGTGCTCGAGCTCGAGGGCCGGGCCCTCGGCAAGCCCGGCACCGCCGAGGAGGCGACCCTCCGCTGGCAGGAGATGCGCGGCCGCTCCGGCGTACTCCTGACCGGGCACAGCCTGCGTGACACCGCGACCGGCCACGTCGCCTCGGCCACGGCCGCCACGACGGTGCACTTCGCGGAGCTGTCGGACGACGAGATCGCGGCGTACGTCGCGAGTGGCGAGCCGCTGGACGTGGCCGGTGGCTTCACCATCGACGGCCTCGGCGGCGCGTTCGTGACCGCGATCGCGGGCGACCACCACAACGTGGTGGGCGTCAGTCTCCCTCTGGTCCGCGAGCTGCTGGCGGAACTGGGCCACTCGTGGACCGACTTCTGGCGAGCGCGGCCGACTCGCTGACCGGTCCCGAGTCGCCGTCGAGCTGCTCGATGTCGTCCACCACGCCGGGCTCGTCGTAGATCCCTGGCTCGTCGTAGATCTCGACGAAGCTGATCGGCCGCTTGAAGACGAAGGTACGGAACAGGTAGAACCGCGCGGCCTGGCCCAGCACCAGCCCGATCATGTTCGCCGAGACGTTGTCGGACAGCGGGTCGTCGAGACCGAGCACGTCTCGGCTGATCGCCAGGCAGCCGATCGGGATCAGCATCGTGAGCATGTTGATCGCGACGAACGACGTGAGGCCGCCGTCCGAGGTGACCGGCGGACGGTCGCGGAACGCCCAGTGCCGGCTGCCGTAGTAGCTGACGCTCATGCCGACCGTGTTGGCGATGACGTAGGCCAGGATCGGCTGGTCGCCGAGGAGCGCGTGGTCGGTGGTGTTGAACCCGTGCAGGAGCAGGTTGAAGATGATCAGCGCCACGGTCGTGGCCGCTCCGCCCACGACGAGGAACCGGCCCACCTCAGAGATCAGTCGCTGGGTCCGATCCGACGCGTTCACCCCACGCGACCCTTCGGAGGGCGCGCTGCGCGCGCTGAGCGAACGCTTGCGCGCGGACCCCGACAGAGCATGGGCCCGATGCTAGACGGCGCGACCCCCTTGTTCGGTGAGGCCTGCCTCCGGGTGGGTCACGATCGGGTCACTTGGTGAAGAGCGACGACGCCTTGTTGATCGTCTCGACGAGGCCGTAGACCAGCGGGATGCCGACCACGGCCCACGCGGCCGCGACTCGGGCGGTCATGCTCTTCTCCGGGGTCCCCGCGGAAGTGCGAGCCCTCCGCGCGCAGCGCGCTCATCGAGCAGTTTCGTGGGGTGGATCATGCGTTGCTCCTCTCGGACTCGCGGACCCCTTCGGGGACGGCGTCCTGGTGCTGCGTCTCGTGGAACCGCTCGTCGACCGGCCGGATCAGCAGGTTGGCGACGAAGCCGACGGCCAGCAGGCCGACCATGATGAACAGCGCACCGCGGTACGCGTCGGCGGTCAGCTCGCCCGGTGTGCCCTGGGTGTCGAGGTAGCGGTTGACGATCAGCGGCCCGGCCACGCCGGCCGCCGACCAGGCGGTGAGCAGCCGGCCGTGGATGGCGCCGACCTGGTAGGTGCCGAACAGGTCGCGCAGGTAGGCCGGCACGGTGGCGAACCCGCCGCCGTAGAACGACAGGATCACGGCCGCGAAGAGGACGAAGAGCACGGTGGAGTTCGGCCCGACGGTCGCGAGCAGGACGTACGTCGCGAGGCCGACGCCGAGGTAGACCATGTAGATCGGCTTGCGCCCGATCACGTCGGACGTGGACGACCAGACGAACCGGCCGGCCATGTTGGCCAGGGACAGGATCCCGACGAAGCCGCCGGCCGCGGCCGCGCTGACGGTCGACGTGCTCCCCTCGCGGAAGAAGTCCTGGATCATCGGAGCCGCCTGCTCGAGGATTCCGATGCCCGCGGTCACGTTGCAGAAGAGCACCAACCAGAGCAGCCAGAACTGGCGGGTCTTGATCGCGTTGGCGGCGGAGACGCTGGCAGTTGTCACCAGCTTCTTCTCCTGCACCCCGCTGGGGTCCCAGCCCTCCGGCTTCCAGTCGTCTGCGGGGACGCGGACGGCGAAGGCGCCGAACAGCATGAAGCACAGGTAGACGACGCCGAGGGTGAGGAAGAGCATCGTCACCGCGTGGCCGCTGGCCACGCTGGTCGGGTCGGCGGAGTCGTACGACGAGTCGTAGACCCCCATCAGCCGGCCGCTCAGCGGACTGGCGATCAGGGCGCCGCCCCCGAAGCCCATGATCGCCATGCCCGTCGCGAGACCCGGCCGGTCCGGGAACCACTTGATCAGCGTGGAGACCGGCGAGATGTAGCCGATGCCGAGCCCGATGCCGCCGATCACGCCGTACCCGAGATAGACCAGCCACAGCTGGTCGGCGGCAATGCCGGCGGCCGCGACCAGGAACCCCGTGAACCAGAAGCACGCAGACGTGAACATGGCCGCCCGAGGGCCGTTGCGGTCCACCCAGGTGCCGGCGATGGCGGCGGAGAGGCCCAGCATCACGATCGCGATGGAGAAGATGACCCCGATCGCGGTCAGCGAGGAGTCGAAGCGCGCGACGAGCGCGGTCTTGTAGACGCTGGTCGCATACACCTGCCCGATGCACAGATGGACGGCCAGCGCGCACGGCGGGATCAGCCAGCGGCTGAACCCGGGGCCGGCGACGGTGCGCTCACGCGCGAGGAACGACGGAACCGCAGGCATGTCTTGGACCTCCGAGACCTCCGAGAAGTGGTCAAGGATTCACATACCCGACAGTGAGCGTCGTCACACGCACCCGAACATGAGAGTTACTCGACCGGCAGACCCAGCCCGCGGGCGATCAGCATCCGCTGCACCTCCGAGGTGCCCTCGCCGATCTCGAGCACCTTGGCGTCGCGGTAGAAGCGGGCGACGGCGTACTCCTCCATGAAGCCGTAGCCGCCGAAGACCTGGGTGGCGATCCGGGTCGCGCTGACCGCCGACTCGGTGGCGTAGAGCTTGGCGACCGCGGCGGCCTGCTTGAACTCCTTCACGCGGGCGCCCTGCCCGTTCTTCTGGCTGTCCTTCATCGCGGCGGCGCGGTAGGTGAGCAGCCGCGCGGCGTTGAGCATCACCTCGAGGTCGGCGATCTGGAAGGCGAGTCCCTGCTTGCGCCCGATGGGTACGCCGAACGTCTGCCGCTCGCCGGCGTACTGCACGGAGAGGTCGAGGCAGGCCTGGATGCAGCCGACCGCCAGCGCCGCGATCGCGACCCGGCCGTCGTCGAGGGTGGCCAGGAACTGGGCGTAGCCGCGGCCCCGGTCGCCGAGCAGGTTCGCCTCGGGCACCCGGCAGTCCTCGAAGGTCAGGGGGTGGGTGTCGGAGGCGTGCCAGCCGAGCTTGTCGTAGGGCTTCTCGGCGGTGAAACCGGGGGTGCCGGCCGGCACGAGGATCGCGCTGAGCTCCGGCTTGTCGCCATTGCTGCCCGTGCGGGCCGTGACCGCGACGACGCTGGTGATCTCGGAGCCGGAGTTGGTGATGAACTGCTTGGCGCCGTTGACCACCCACTCGCCCTCGACCAGCTCGGCCTTCGTCTTGGTGGCGCCGGCATCCGAGCCGGCACCCGGCTCGGTGAGGCCGAAGCCCGCGAGCGCCTGCCCGGCCACGAGGTCGGGGAGCCAGGTCTGCTTCTGCTCGTCGCTGCCGAAGGTGAGGATCGGGTTGATCCCGAGCCCGACCGCGGCCTCGAGGGTGATGCCCATCGACTGGTCGACCCTGCCGATCTCCTCGATCGCCACGCAGAGGCTGGTGAAGTCGCCGTCCTCCCCCGCGCCGCCGTACTCCTCGGGCGAGGTGAGCCCGAACAGCCCCAGCTTGCCCATCTTCTGCACGACGTCGACCGGGAAGTGGTGGTCGCGGTCCCACTGCGCGGCGTACGGCGCGATCTCGGCCGCGGCGAACTCCCGGACGCTCTGCCGGAACTCCTCGTGCTCGCGACTCAGCTCGAACGGCGTCTGGCTCATGCCCCGCATCGTAACGCCGGAGGTTAACGAACGCTAACCTCCGGCACCGGGTCGCCGAGTGGCGATCGAGGGGTGGTGCTCAGGACGTGTAGGGCACCCGGGTCCAGGTCAGCACCTGCGACCCGCGGTCGTGGACGGTGACCTTGAGCCAGTCGAAGTTGTTGCCTGAACCGTCGACGGTGACGCGGGTCAGGTTGTCCGTGCTCCCGTGGACGCCGTATGTGGCGTAGGTCGTCAACCACGCCGATCCCGCCGCGAGCGGCTGGTCGGTGTTGTAGGCGTGGCTGTCGCCGTTGAACAGGTACACCTGGCCGTGGAAGCGGTTGGACTCGTCGATGATCGCCTGGATCCAGGGCGCGAACGCCTGGATGTCGTTCGCGGTCGGCGTGTAGGTCGGGTCGAACATGTCGGCCTGCTGCTCGATCACCACCGCTCGGTCATGGCGCCGCTTCGCGTCGGCGAAGGCGCGGCGGAGAAGTCGGATGTCGGCGCGGGTCCGGTCGGTCACGGCTGCCTGCTGCTCTGTTGTCGGCGCGGTCAGCCCGAGCCCGTCCCAGGGCTGGAGCCCATTGTCGGAGCCGGTCACGTCGGCGGCCATGAAGGTCACGTCGGCCTCGCTGTAGGTCACGTTCTCCGGGTAGCCGAGCCCGGCCTGGCTGTCCACCCTCATCGGGTGCTGTCCGAGAGCGCGGCCGGGGTGGTCGAAGAACACCTCACGCACCTTGCTCAGCCGCTCCAGAGGGTTGTACGCGCCGTTGTTGACCCGGTGGCAGTCGGTCCACTCGTTGTCGCCCGGCGTGTACACCAGGGGATCGGTGAAGGTGTCGAAGTCGCTACGGATCTGCGCGAAGTACTCGTCGGTGCAGAGGCTCGAGCCGTTCTTGATGTCACCGAGGTGGACCACGTGGCGGACGTCGGCGTCGGCGTTGATCTGCTGGATCCACCCGGGGAAGGCTGCGATCTGCACGGCGCCGTACGGCACGTCGCCGATGACGGCGAAGGTGTAGTCGCGGCCATGACCGTGGTCGTCGTCATGGGAACCGACGGCGCTCGCTCCGGCCGGGGTGGCCGCGACGACGGCCGCGAGGGTGGTCAATGTGGCGGTGGCCGCGGCGAGGCGGAGGCGAGCTGGGCGGTGAGAGGTCACGCGCAGACAGTTGCGCGGCTGGGTGAACGGAGGTTGTCC
>JAWWPK010000419.1:0-2732 GCA_033854925.1 Nocardioidaceae bacterium
CAACAGGGCAATGCAGGGCTCGTCGAGCGGGCCGTGTTCCAACAGGTCGACCGCCACGTGGGCGGACAGGTGGTTGACGCCGTACAGCGGCTTGCCCAGCCCAAGGGCGAGCGCCTTGGCCGCGGCCACCCCGACCAGCAGGGCACCGGCGAGCCCAGGGCCTCTGGTCACCGCGATCGCGTCGAGGTCGTGCAGCCGCACCCCCGCGGTCTCGCAGGCCCGCTCGAGGGTCGGCACCATCGCCTCCAGGTGCGCCCGGCTGGCCACCTCCGGTACGACGCCGCCGAAGCGGGCGTGCTCCTCGACGCTGCTGGCCACCGCGTCGGCGAGCAGGGTGTTGCCGCGCACGATCCCGACGCCGGTCTCGTCGCACGACGTCTCGATGCCCAGGACCAGGGGTTCAGCCACGACCCCATTGTGCAAGGACGCTAGTTCCAGACCTTGACGTAGTCGACGTTCATGACCGCCGGGACCTTGGTCGCCGCCGTGACCGCGTCCGTGCCGGTGCCGAGCGCCTGGGTCAGGTTGAGGATGTAGTGCTTGCGGAACGCGCTGTCGCCCGAGGTGTTGACCAGGCAGCTGTGGCCGTTGATGAACACCTCCAGCCGTGAGGCGGTCCACTCCAGCGTGTAGGTGTTGTAGACACCGCGCGCAGCGGCGCAGCTCCACGACGTGTTGGTGCCCGGGATCGGGCCGCCGTTGTCGTTCTGGCCGTAGTGCAGGAACGGGATGCCGAGGTCGGGGTAGACCGAGTAGGTCTCCGCGATGTCGATCTCGCCGTTCAGCGGCCACAGGAGCTGGGCGAGCGGGTCCCGGTCGTCCGGCCAGAGCCACCACGACTCCTGCAGCCCGGGAGCGGTGGTGGCGGTGGTCTTGAACCGTGCCTCGAAGCGGCCGTACTGCTGGCTGAACAGGTGGTACGTCGACACCATCCCGGCGCGGTACGGCGTCGCAGGCAGGCCGTTCGCGCAGGGCAGCGCGGTCGCGTTCTTGCGGACCGAGAGGTTGAGGGTGCCGCCGCTGACCGAGACGACCGAGGGGTCGTCGTCGTAGCAGGCGTAGCCGCTCAGCGCGTCGCCGGTCGAGAAGATCGTCTGCGGCACCCACTTGGTGCGGTTGAGCGCCGTGCCGTTGAAGTCGTCGACGAAGGTGCAGCTCCAGTAGGTGCCGTTCGCCTTGCGGGGCTGGGTGCCGCAGCCGTCGGTCGGGACCCTCGCCGCGACGGTGCGAGACCGGCTCGTGGCGTGGCCGGCGCGGGTGCGGAACCGCTGGTCCTGCTCGGTGCGGTCGACCTGGGTGCGGTAGCGGCCGCCGTGCACCTTCACGGTGCGGACCTTGGTCCAGTGGCCGTTCACGCGCGCCTGCAGCACGACTCGCTTGTGGCCCGGGGCGCGGCCGGTGAGCTTCGCGGCAGCATCGTCGGTGACCGGATGGTTGAGGGACACGACGTTGCTCCGCGGGCCGTGGCCGGCTTCGGCCGGGGTGCCGACGAAGAGCCCGCCGAGCAGGCAGACCATGGTCACACCGATGAGGTTGCGCATCGTTGAGTTCCTTTGGGTCCAGCCCGCACCGGCTCTCCCGGCGGCGCGTGAGGAATTGCTGGACCCCTCGGCGGCAGTGTGTCGGCCACCGAGCACCCTCCATCGGTGATTGGCCGCCGAATCCGCCGAACGAACTACGGCCGGTCCAGACAGGTGCGCGGCGGCACGCTTGGCGGGGCTGTCCCGAGCCATGAGTGTTCCTCCGAAATCGAGAGCCGCTCCGCCAGCGCCGTGTGGGTACCTCGCCACACGCGTCCTCCGTACGGGGCTCCGCACGGCAGAGTCTGCAGGCCCAGCACCGCCAGGGCGACCCCTACTGGCCGGTTTGGTCCCCGGTTGACCTGTGCGGACCACCTGCACGACTGCGCGACTAGTCATACCCGGATCGTGGGCCTGGTCGAAGTAGTACGGGTCGGGGTATCCCCGGTGGTCGACGCGCCTCAGCCGGACGCGCCGCAGCCGCGGGCCAGCGGCCGGCGCAGCACCACCGCGGTGCCGCCGTCGCGGTAGTAGCGGCGGCGGCGGTCCACCTCGACGAACCCGTGCGTGGCGTAGAAACCAAGGGCGGCGGCGTTGTCCTCGCGCACCTCCAGCAACAGCCGGTCTGCCCCCGAATCGACGGCGAGCGCGACGACCGCGTCCAGCAGCGCGCCGGCCAGGCCCCGACGTCGGCGGTCCTCCGCCACCGCGATGCGCTGGAGCTCGGCGATGTCACCGGCGAGGCTCGCGACGGCGTGCCCGACGACTCGGAGCTCCTCCTCGACGACCAGGTATCGCACCGTCGGCAGCCGGCCGGCGACCCCCTCCTCGACCAGCGCGTGGGACCACGCGTCGGCGCCGAGGTTGTCCGCCTCGGACGCCGCGATCGCGTCGACGTCCGCCGCGGTGGCGGACCGGACGGTCACGAGACCCGCTTCGGGGCCCCCGGCGTCGCGGCGTCAGGCCGGCGCAGGTAGAGCGGCTCCGGGTCGTGCAGCTCGACCCGCTCCTCGGCGATCACCCGGGCCAGCCAGCCGGCGCTCGGCATCGTGGGCCCGGCGGCGTGCGGGAACGCCTCCGGGTAGAGCACCGCGCCCTCCCCGACCACCGGGGCCTCGGTCGCCACGTCGGCCGGCCTGGCGACCCGCGGACCCTCGAGCCGCTCGCCGTCGGCGTCGTACGCCGCGAGGTAGACCTCCTTGCGCCGGGCGT
>JAWWPK010000420.1:0-3684 GCA_033854925.1 Nocardioidaceae bacterium
CTGCTCGGGCCGGGTGATCCGGTCGAAGTAGCGCGAGACCGGCCGGAGCGCGTCGTTCACGGTCGTCGTCGGGTCGCCGAAGTGCTCCACCTGCTGCAGCACCGGGTCGGGTGCCCGGCCCGCGAACGTGTCGCCGGGCAGGAGCAGCACCGGCAGCCGGTTGGCGTGCGCGACGCCCGCAGCGGTGACCAGGTTGAGCGCGCCCGGGCCGATCGAGCTGGTGGCGGCCATCACCTGGCGCCGGTCGGTCGCCCGCGCGTACGCCACCGCGGCGAGCGCCATGCCCTGCTCGTTCTGGCCACGCCACGTGGGCAGCTGGTCGCCGGCCTCGTGCAGCGCGGTGCCGAGGCCGAGCACGTTGCCGTGGCCGAAGATCGCGAAGACACCGGCGAACAGCGGCACCTCGGTCCCGTCGAGCAGCTCCGAGCGCTGCGCGGTCATCCAGCGCACGAGCGCCTGGGCGGTGGTCAGTCGCAGCGTGCTCATCGTGGTTCCTCCCGGCCCGCAGCCGACGTCATGGGGCAGCGGGGGTCCGTGGGCATCGTCTCCCAGGTGCCGCGCACCCAGCCGTGCGCCGGGTCGTCGCAGAACGCCAGCTCACGGCCGGCCGGTCCGGCCATCACGTTCAGGTAGTACATCTCGTAGCCAGGCGCCGCAACGCACGGCCCGTGGTAGCCGTGCGGCACCAGCACCACGTCGTGGTCGCGGACCCGGTGGTTCTCGTCGATCGGTGCCAGCCCGGCGGCCTCGTGCTCGGGACCGGTGTACGTCGTGTGGTAGCCGAAGCCGCCCGGTCCGTCGATCCGGTAGTAGTAGATCTCCTCGTTGACGACCCGGCACGGGTCGCTCGCGTCGTGCTTGTGCGGCGGGTAGCTCGACCAGTTGCCGTCCGGGGTGAGCAGCTCGCAGCAGACCAGCTTGTCGGCGTGGTCCCAGACCCCGGGGACGCCGAAGTTCGCGACCTGCCGGGTGGCCGGGCCGGCGCCGCGGACCTCGACCGGGACGTCCTCGGCCGGGCCGTACGCCGGCGGGAGGGCGCGCTCGCAGCGCGACGAGGGCAGCGCGACCTCGCCGCCGGCCTCGGACACCAGCTCGGCGGCCGTGTCGCGGCCGACGTAGCAGAAGTCGGTGACCCGGCTGAACACCGAGTCGCGGCCCTGCAGCTCGAAGGTCTGGTCGCCGGCGGTCACCCGCAGCGAGCCCGCGAGCGGCAGCACGAACAGCTCCGAGCCTCCTGTCTCGACGACCTGCGGCTCCCCCGGAGCCAGCCGCAGCACCCGCAGCCCGGTCCAGTCCCAGCCGGCGTCCTCGGGCGTGATCTCGACGACCACCCCGGGAGCACCGGTGTCGGTCGCCTCGCGAAGCAGGCTCACGCGAGCTCCCCAGCCGCGCGCAGCACACCTGCGGCCGCATCGACCGCGGCGAACACCTCGCCGTCGGCCGGGTAGAGCAGCGCCCGGCCCACGACCAGCCCCCGCACGACCGGCTGGACAAGGGCCCGGCCCCAGGACGCGAGGTCCTGCGCCGGGTCGGGGTGCGGCACGCCGCCGAGCACCACGCACGGCAGGGTGGTCGACGCGAAGACCGCCTCGGGGTCGTCGCAGGACGGCATCTTCAGCCAGGTGTAGGCGCTCGTCGTGCCGAGCCCGCTCGCGATCGCGACCGCACGGGACAGCGAGGCCACGTCCTTGAGCAGGCTCAGCGACCCGTCGGCCTCGCGGTGGTAGGGCAGCGGCTCGACCATGGCCATCAGTCCGCGGCCCGCCAGCTCGGTGACGGCGTCCGCGCAGCCCTTCAGGGTCTCGGCGGTCCC
Source organism: Nocardioidaceae bacterium (assembly GCA_033854925.1). GTDB lineage: Bacteria > Actinomycetota > Actinomycetes > Propionibacteriales > Nocardioidaceae > Nocardioides. The sequence continues at coordinate 1,814 of JAWWPK010000420.1, forward strand.
GTCGTCGGCGTCGTCGATGCGGAGCAGCATCTTGCCGCCCTCGAGACCGCACTCGGCGATGCTCGCGGCGTCGTAGCCGGTGAACCTGTCGTCCATCGTCCAGGTCGCGCCGTCGAGGCCGCCGCGGTTCATCGAGCCGACGACGACCTTGTCCTCGAGGGCGCCGAGGAGCAGCAGCTCCTCAACGACGTCGGGCGTGCCGAGCACCCCGTCGACGTCGGGGTGGCTCAGCGCCTCAGCGAGACGGGCCAGCAGCGAGCGCCGGTCGGCCATCGCCATCGGGTCGTCGCCGGAGGAGAGGGCGCCGCGGGCGGGATGGTCGGCCGCGACCAGGAACAGGGTGCCGCGGTCGTTGAGGATCCGGCCGGGCCGGCGGCGTGCGGCGTACGCCTTCGCGATCGCGCCGGGGTCGGCCGCGCGGGTGGCGAGCAGTTCTCGCCACCTCGCGTCGGAGATGGTGGGCACGCTCATGCCCTGGCTCCTCGGGCCGAGATCATCTCGTCGAGCTCGGCCACGGTGGGCATGGCGTCCGCACAGGCCAGCCGGGAGGCGACCAGGGCACCGGCGGCGTTGGCGTACTCGGCGCAGCGGGCCGGCTCCCAGCCGGACAGCAGCCCGTGCACCAGCGCGCCCCCGAAAGCATCGCCGGCGCCGAGGCCGCAGACGACCTCGACCGGGTGCGGGGGTACGACGGTGGCGCCGTCGGCGGTCGCCACCAGCACGCCCTCGCCGCCCAGCTTCACCAGGGCCAGCTCGACGCCCCGGGCCAGGAGCCGGTCGGCGGCCTCGTGCGGGTCGCTGGTGCCGACCGCGACCTCGACCTCGGCCCGGTTGCCGACGGTCACGGTCACGTGGTCGAGCATCGCGTCGTACTCGGCGCGCGCCTCGTCCGGCGAGGGCCAGAACATCTCGCGCCAGTCGAGGTCGAGGATGGTCCAGCGGCCCGCCCCGGGCTCGGGACGCGGGCGCCGGGCGAGCATCTCGAGCTGGGTGGCGCGGGCCGGCTCGACGCTCACGCCGGTGCCGGTCACCCACAGGACCGGGACGTCGGACACCACGTCCCACGGCACGTCGTCGGCGGTGATCGTCAGGTCCGGGGCGATCGGGGCGCGGTAGAACGTCAGCGGCGGGTCCTCGGGCGGGTTCAGCTCGCAGAAGACCACCGGCGTCTGGAGCCCGGCCGCCGTGCCGACGTAGGACGCATCCACACCGAACCCGGTGAGGGCCTCGCGGACGTAGTCGCCGAACCCGTCCGGCCCGACCTTGGTCAGCACCGCCGCGCGGTGGCCGAGCCGGGACGCGCCGACCGCGACGTTGGTCGCGGTGCCGCCGAGGGACTTCGCGAACGTCGCGACGTCCTTCAGCGGCACGCCCGACTGCTCCGGGTATAGGTCGACGCCCACCCGGCCGACAGTCAGCAGCTCGAGCATGCTTTTCGGGGTCCCCGCGGAAGCGTGCTCCCCGCGCGCAGCGCCCCCCGCGGGGTTTCGTGGGGTGTCCATCAGCTTGACGTGGGGAAGTGGAGGCTGGCGCCGCTCGCCTGCGACTGCTCGGGCCAGCGCGAGGTCACGACCTTGGCGCGGGTGTAGAAGCTCACGCCCTCCGGTCCGTGCACGTGCTTGTCGCCGAACAACGAGTCCTTCCAGCCGCCGAAGGAGTAGAAGGCCATCGGCACCGGGACCGGCACGTTGATGCCGATCATGCCGACGTTGACCCCGCGCTGGAACCGCCGCGCCGTCTCTCCCGACGAGGTGAAGATGGCGGTGCCGTTGCCGTAGGGGTTGGCGTTGATCAGCGCGTTGGCCTCGTCGAGGTCGTCCGGGCGTACGCCGGACAGCCCCGGGCCGTAGATCTCCGGGGGGTAGTCGGCC
>JAWWPK010000421.1:0-3639 GCA_033854925.1 Nocardioidaceae bacterium
CCGTGACGCGGCGCGTAGCAGGCCATGGGGCCGAGGGCTCGGCCCCACAGCCGGCCCGGGCATCACTGTGGTCGACACGGTCAGGAGGCGGGGACGAGCGCCAGCCGCATGTCCGTGTAGGCGTCGCCGTCCTGCTGCAGCTTGCCGTCCTTGATCTCGAAGGTCAGCTCGGAGTAGTTGAAGACCCGGTTCAGCCCCGGCGCCGGGAAGTCGTCGGCGAAGCTGAACGGCGGCGCGAAGCCGTCGGTGTCGACCTGGGTGGTCGCGTCCAGGGTCGCCTTGATGCCGGCGGAGCTGAAGTCGGTGTTGTTCTTCACCAGGGACAGCAAGGTGCGGTAGGCGACCCAGGTGTTCTGGAAGAACAGCGTCGACCAGCCACCGTTCTCCTCGTCGGCCAGGTCCCCGACGTACTTCTTGGCCTCGTCCCAGATCGGGTCGTCGTTGTCGGGGAAGTTCGAGAGCGTCTTGGTGCCCTCGACGGCTGCACCGCCGTTGGCGGCCACGAGGTCGCTGAGGCCGCCCGGCACCAGGTAGTACTTCGTCGTGCTGCCGAGCTGGGCGCCGGCGGCGGCGATCCCGAGGAACGGCTGTGGCGGCGTACCGACCACGGCGCAGTCGTAGTCGCTGGTCTCCTGGGCGATGGTGCTGAAGTCGGTCGTGGTCGGCGGGACCTTGATCAGGGTGGACGGCTCATGGCCCTGGTTGGTCAGTGCCAGGTCGACCAGCTGGGCGATCTGCCCTGCCGAGGGGAGGTCGTAGTTGACCGAGGCGACCTTGTCGCACCCGTCCAAGGCCGCCATCTGGCCCAGGCCGGCCAGGCCCAGCACGCCCGAGGTGATCGGGTAGCTGTTCGCACTGGACAGCTCCGCCGCCGAGATGCCCGGCGGGGCGAACCACGGGATGCCGGCCTGTTCGAGGATCGGCATGATCGCGTCACCGTTGGCGGTGAAGCCGCCCACGAGCGCGGCGACGCCCGCGTCGACCGCCTGGCGGGCGCAGTCGGCGGCCTTGTTGGGGTCGGCGCTGTCGTTGCAGGTGATCAGCTTGAGCTCGTGACCACCGAGGCCGCCGTCGTTGTTGATCTGCACGACGGCGCCCTGGGCGATGTCGAGGATCGCCTTCGCGTTGAGGGTGTCGGTGTCGTACGTCGAGATCGTCATGACGGTGACCGGGTCCCCGGTGAACTTCACGTTCGGGTCCTGGGTCGGCAGTCCTGACGAGCTGCTGTCCTTCGTGTTGTCGGTCCCTCCACCGCAGGCCGCCAGGCCCAACAGCATGGCGACGGCACTCGCGGCTGCGAGCGCTCGGGTGCGTGTCCGCACAGAAGTCATCGGTTCCCTCTCCCCAAAGCGTTTGCTTTCCCTCGGAGCACCCGGGCGGCGTGAGCGGACCGTGTGATCGCGGACACTCTGCCAACTAGAACGTGTTCTCGTCTATGGCTCGCTCGGATGGTTGGCCGAATCGTCACCTGGCCGAGCTGCTTGCCAGGGGATTGGCGGGTACCGGGCGGAATTCCCTAGGGTGGTCGCCGTCGCGTTCGCGGCTTTGTCTCGGGATCTCGGGCAGGTGATGGTGGTCGGCTGGCTCAGGCGCGCGCGCCTGTTGACACTGCGGCGCTCGCCGCGCGCAGCGGCACTGTCAGTCGCGTCGCCGCCGGACGGGCTCGGCGAGGTCGCCGATCGGCGCCCGCCGCTGGCCGGCCTGACGATGTCCCAGCTGTGCGGCCTCTGGCGCAAGAGCCGGGCCGGCCTGCACGCCGCCCCGACACCCGCGGCTCGCGCCCGGGTGGCCGAGGCCCGCGGCCTACTGCTCGAGGAGCTGGAACGCCGCGAGCCCGAGGTGATGGCCGACTGGCTGCAGTCGGGCGGGCGCGAGCCGGACGGCCCCTCCGCCTACCTCGTGCGTTGACCCAAGCGCCCGGACCGTCGGTGTCAACGTGGGTACTTGGTGACCATGACCGACGACTCCGAGGCCGAACGTGATCACGTCCTCCGCGAAGAGCCTGACCACCACGACGGCGATCCGCTTCGTGGATCGCGCACCAGCGGCTTCTGGGCCGCGACAGTCGGGCTGGGCGTCGTCCTGCTGCTGCTCATCATCTTCATCGCACAGAACACCCGTCAGACCACTGTGTCGTTCCTGGCCTGGGACGGCCAGGTCCCGGTGTCAGTCGCGCTGATGATCGCGGCCGTCGCCGGCCTCTTCCTCGCCCTTCTGGCCGGACTGCTGAGGATCCTGCAGCTGCGGCGCCGGGTGCGTCGCGACCGGCACTAGTGCCTGGGAGGTTCGGGTCCCGAGGAAGCCACGACGGGCCTACCCCGTGGCGGCGCGATTCACTCGCCGAAGCGCACCCCCCTAGGGGTGAGATGCGCAGCGGGGGGCGGGGGTACCGCGGGCATCTACTCAGGAGGCGGAGTGGTTGCGAGCAAGCCGGCCAAGGCCGTGAAGAAGGCCGTCAAGACAACCGTGGAGAGTGCTGCGGCGCGCGTGTCCGAGCTGCTCTCGGAGCGCGAGACGCCACCGCTGCCAGGGACTCCCGGGTCCGGCACCCCGGCCGTCGCGGAGCCCACGAGGCGTCGCGACCCGCTGCCGCCCAAGCCTGACCAGGCCGGCCCGGAACGGCGTACGGCGACGGGCGCGGCCACGGACGTCGACGCCGAGGCGGTGTCTGGTCAGGGTCGGTTCCTGACCACGGCCCAGGGCGCCCGGCTGCGCGACAGCGACCACTCGCTCAAGGCCGGCGAGCGCGGCCCCACCCTCCTGCAGGACCACCACCTGCGGGAGAAGATCACCCACTTCGACCACGAGCGGATCCCGGAGCGCGTCGTCCACGCTCGGGGTGCCGGCGCCCACGGCACCTTCATCGGCTACGGCAACGCGCGGTCGGTGACGAAGGCCGGGTTCCTGGCCAAGGAGGTCGAGACGCCGGTGTTCGTGCGGTTCTCGACCGTGCTGGGCTCACGCGGGTCGGCGGACACGGTGCGGGACACCCGCGGGTTCGCGACGAAGTTCTACACCGACGAGGGGACCTTCGACCTGGTCGGCAACAACATCCCGGTCTTCTTCATCCAGGACGGCATCAAGTTCCCGGACGTCATCCACGCCGGCAAGCCCCACCCGGATCGGGAGATCCCGCAGGCGCAGAGCGCGCACGACACGTTCTGGGACTTCGTCTCCCTGCACACCGAGGCACAGCACCACACGATCTGGAACATGTCCGACCGCGGCATCCCCCGCTCCTACCGGATGATGGAGGGGTTCGGCGTCCACACCTTCCGGTGCGTCAACAACGCCGGCGAGACGTCGCTGGTCAAGTTCCACTGGAAGCCGGTCCTGGGCGTGCACTCTCTCACCTGGGAGGAGGCGCAGCTGCTCGCAGGCACCGACCCGGACTTCCACCGGCGCGACCTCGCGGACGCGATCGAGGCCGGCGCCTACCCGCAGTGGGAGCTCGGGGTGCAGGTCTTCCCGGACACTCCGGAGGAGCTGTTCGAGGGGATCGACCTCCTCGACCCGACGAAGCTGGTCCCCGAGGAGCTCGCACCGGTGCAGGCCATCGGACTGCTCACGCTGACCGGCAACCCGACGAACTACTTCGCCGAGACCGAGCAGGTCGCCTTCCACGTCGGCAACCTGGTG
>JAWWPK010000422.1:0-7781 GCA_033854925.1 Nocardioidaceae bacterium
GGGATCTCAAAGAGTTCACGTTCCAGGTGGCCAGCCGCACGTGCCCACGCTAGCGACCTCAGCGCCCGCTAGCGTGGCCCCAATGGAACGGGTCTGGGCGTGGCTGGTGCATGCCTACACGACCGCAGGCGTGGTGCTGGCGCTGCTGATGGTGCACTTCGCCTACCAGGGAGAAGTGCGCACCGTGCTGTGGCTCTTCCTGGCCGCGATGGTGGTCGACGGGACCGACGGCATGCTGGCGCGGCGCTGGCGGGTCAAGGAGCTCGTCCCGTGGTTCGACGGGGCGCTGCTCGACAACATCGTCGACTACCTGACCTACGCGTTCGCCCCGATGGTGCTGCTCTGGACCGCCGGCTACCTGCCCGACGACCCCTGGGGCGGCATCGTGGCGGCGCTGCCGCTGGTCGCCTCCTGCTTCCAGTTCTGTCGCACGGATGCCAAGACCGACGACCACTTCTTCATGGGCTTCCCGAGCTACTGGAACGTGGTCGCGTTCTACGTCGTCGTCTTCACCCTCGGCCCGGTCGCGACCACTGCGGTGCTGCTGGCCCTCACCGTGCTGATCTTCGTGCCGATCAAGTACGTCTACCCCTCGCGCACCGAGACGCTCTGGTACACCAACATGGCGCTGGCGACGGCCTTCCTCATCCTCTTCGGGGCGATCACCTCGCAGCTGCCCGACGTGCCGGTCGTGCTGACGGGGCTTTCGCTGGCCTACCTGGCCTACTACGTCGCGATCAGCCTGTGGCTGACGTTGCGCACAGGGAATTCGGTCAGCGCGCCGGTGGCGGAGCCCGCACCCTGACCGGATCCGCCGCTACGGTCCGGTCATGCGACGCACCATCGAGGTGATGCTGGTCGGCGCCCTGGTGCTCGACGTGGCGTACTGGTCGATCTGGTTCACCTCCCGGGACACGCTGGCGAGCGAGCACCGCACGGCGTACTACGAGTTCGAGAACGCCTTCCCGCTGGCGGATGCGTGGCTCGGCCTCGCCTGCCTGCTCGCGCTGGTCGCGCTGCGGCAGCGGCGGCCCTCGGCGCACTTCTGGCTGGTCTGCTCTGGCGCCGCGGGGCTCTACCTGTTCGCCATGGACTTCCTGTACGACGTCGAGCACGGCATCTTCACCTCGGGCGGAGGCGGTGTCGTGGAAGCGTGCATCGTCGCGATCACCCTGGCGTTCTCGCTGACCGCGCTGCGGTTCGCGTGGACCCGTCGCGATGCGTTGCTGGCAGGGGATCCGTCCTAGGCTTCTCGGTCGTGGCTCTCACGATCGGCATCGTCGGACTTCCCAACGCCGGGAAGTCGACGCTCTTCAACGCGCTGACCAAGAACGATGTGCTCGCGGCGAACTACCCGTTCGCGACGATCGAGCCGAACGTCGGTGTCGTGGGCGTGCCCGACGAGCGGCTGCCGCGCCTGGCCGAGCTCTTCAGCTCCGAGCGGATGGTGCCGGCCACGGTCGAGTTCGTGGACATCGCCGGCATCGTGCGCGGCGCGTCCGAGGGGGAGGGGCTCGGCAACAAGTTCCTCTCCCACATCCGGGAGTCGGCCGCGATCTGCCAGGTCACCCGGGTCTTCCGCGACGAGGACGTCACCCATGTCGACGGTGAGGTGAACCCCGCCAGCGACATCTCGACGATCCAGACCGAGCTCGCCCTCGCCGATCTCCAGACGCTCGAGAAGGCGATCCCGCGGCTGGAGAAGGAGGCCAAGGGCAACAAGAGCCTGCTCCCGTCCGTCGAGGCCGCGAAGGCGGCGCAGTCCGCGCTCGAGGGCGGGACGCCGGTGATCGCCGCTCAGATCGACACCTCGCTGATCCGGGAGCTCTCGCTGCTCACCGCGAAGCCGTACATCTACGTGTTCAACTGCGACGCCGACGAGCTCGGCGACGACTCACTGAAGGCGAAGATGCAGGAGCTGGTCGCGCCCTCCGAGGCGATCTTCCTCGACGCCAAGTTCGAGGCCGAGCTGGTCGAGCTCGGCGACGACGACGAGGCCCGCGAGATGCTCGCCGAGATGGGCGTCGACGAGCCCGGCCTCGACGTACTCGCCCGAGTCGGCTTCGACACCCTCGGCCTGCAGACCTACCTCACCGCCGGCCCCAACGAGTCCCGCGCGTGGACGGTCCGCAAGGGCGCCACCGCCCCCGAGGCCGCCGGCGTCATCCACACCGACTTCCAGAAGGGCTTCATCAAGGCCGAGATCGTGTCGTACGACGACCTGATGGCCGCCGGCTCGATGCTCAAGGCCAAGGAGCTCGGCAAGGTCCGCATCGAGGGCAAGGACTACGTCATGCAGGACGGCGACGTGGTGGAGTTCCGCTTCAACGTGTGACGGCGTCGCCCGCGACCGCCCGTGCGATCTCGACCTGACGCAGCAGGAACGCACCGTCGTCCAGCTTCTTGCGCCGCAGCCACGTGGTGACCTCGGTGTTGCACTTGCTCGCGTTGCACGAGCCACACGCCGGCACGACGTTCATGACCGTGTAGCGGCCGCCACGCGAGATCGGCAGCATCGTGTCCTTCTGCAGCGCCGCGCCGTCGCCGCCGCAGTACGCGCAGCCGCCCCATGCCTCCATCAGGGTGAGCCACTGCTCGTCGGTCAGGTCGTGCTCGACGCGGGCCATCCGGCGCTTGCGGCGGCGGGCGTACGTCGCGGCGCGGGTGCGGGAGGCCACGGCCCGAGAGTAGGGCCGTGACCCCGTCGCCTGTGGGAGCCGTGCCGTGGGCTCAGAGCGCCGCGGCCCGCTGCTGCGCCTCCTCGAGCTTCCCGCTCCCGAACGAGTCGGGCCGGCCGGCGCGGGACTCGATCAGGTCCTTCAGGGAGCCCTCGACGTACTCGCCCCACGCGACCCGGCAGACGCCGTAGCACTCGACCTGGGGGACCAGTCCCTCGTGGGTGAACCGGACCTCGGTGCCGTCGGCGGTCGGCAACACCGCGAAGCGGACGGTGGTGCCGGTCCACTCCTCGTGGTCCTCGGTGAAGGTCAGCCAGCTCTTCGTGACCAGCCAGGCGACGGACCGGTCCGGGACCAGCTCGGTGATGCGGAACGCCGAGAAGTGCAGGTCGGGCACCTCGTAGCTCCACTCGGCCCCGAGCTCGTCAGTGCGGCCCTCGATCCCGCCCGACCACCAGCCGCGGACGTCGCAGATGGCGGCGAAGGCGTCGGCGGGGGGCCGGGCGACGGTGAAGGTGTAGGTGAGGTCGTCGGACATGGTGAGCTCCTTGGTTGAAATGCAACTGATTGATTGCAGATGAGCCTAGGGCCCTCGGCGACAAAATGCAACTGTTGAGTTGCAGATGTCCAGGGAGGTTCCTCGGTCCGGTGCGCTGGTCGCCCGACCTGTGCACAGGCGCTGGGCGGACCCACGGACAACCAGTCGCCGGGAGGGGTATATTGGGCGCCGGAACACCGGCCGTCGCACGGCCGGAGAGGCGCCGATCAGGCGCCGCATCGCGTCGGAGGGCCGAGCCAGGTCCCTCTGCTCTGCGGTAAGTCGCCGTAACGGCTCGCCCCGGGTACGGCGCCTAGCAGTGCCGTGGCCGAAGGGGGCCCACGGCAGTCGAAAGGGAGACCTTGGCCAGACGAGGCCAGCGCCAGTCCGGGACCACTCGGAGCCAGGCCAGCCAGCGCAACGGGCGCCGGCACGGCGACAACGAGGGCATCATCCCGGTGCTCGCGCGCGCCGTTCGTGAGGTCGAGGCACGCTCCCAGCGGGGACCGGTCTCGCCGTCCGCGCGCATGAAGTTCCAGGTCGTCGCGCTGCTGGTCCGCGAGGAGCGGGCCCGGATCAAGGCCGACACCGAGCTCACCGAGTCCAAGAAGGCCGACCAGCTCAAGCGGCTCGACGGGGTGGCCACGATCCTGGCCAAGACCGCGGCCAGCGACACCTCGCTGCTCTCGCTGCTCGCCGAGGACGCCGTCGTCTCCGACGCCGCCAAGGAGCTGCGCCGCGAGATGATCGCGTCCGCCGGCATGGAGCTCGAGGAGGAAGAGGAGCCCGAGGCCGACGAGGCCGAGCTGCTCGCCGGCGGCGACCGCCGGGTGGTCCCGCAGTCAGTCGTCCAGCGACGGCTCTCGAACCCGTTCCTCACCCCCGACTTCTCCGCCGCCGACGAGCGGCGGCCCAAGGCGCGCCGGCTCGCGACCTGGGAGCTGCTCGGTCCGCTGTTCCGCTCCTTCGAGTACGGCGGTGGCGCGGCCTGCATGCCGCTGCCCGAGCCGCGCGACATCCGGATGCCCCCGGGACGCGAGCTGATGCTCCACCAGGCCCAGCTGATCCAGGCCGCGGCCGACGGGCACCGCACCTTCCTGCTGGCCGACGAGCCGGGCCTCGGCAAGACCGCGCAGGCGCTGCTCGCCGCCCAGGCCGCGGACGCGTTCCCACTGCTCGCCATCGTCCCCAACGTCGTGAAGACCAACTGGGCGCGCGAGGCCTCCATCTGGACGCCGAACCGCCAGGTCACCGTGATCCACGGCGACGGCGACGACATCAACGGCTTCGCCGACATCGTGGTCGTCAACTACGAGATCCTCGACCGCCACGTCGGCTGGCTGGGCGAGTTCGGCTTCGGCACGATGGTGGTCGACGAGGCCCACTTCATCAAGAACAAGCAGTCCCAGCGCTCCCAGAACGTCCTCCACCTCTCCGAGAAGATCCGGGCGCGCACCGCCCGGCCGCTGCTCCTGGCACTCACCGGTACGCCGCTGATCAACGACATCGAGGACTTCCACGCGATCTGGGAGTACCTCGGCTGGATCGACGACAAGAAGCCGCTGGCCAAGCTCATGGACAAGCTCGAGGAGACCGGTCTGACCCCGGCCGACCCGGGCTTCTACCCGGCCGCCCGCAACTGCGTCGTCGAGATGGGCATCGTGCGCCGCCGCAAGGTCGACGTCGCCTCCGACATCCCCGCGCGTCGCATCGCCGACCTGCCCGTGGAGCTCGACGACGACATCGGCCGCTCGATCCGCGAGGCCGAGCGCGAGCTCGCCCGGCGGCTGCTCGAGCGCTACGACATGGCGCTCGCCACTCGTCGTACCGGCTCGGTCATCGAGGGGATCGACCACGAGCTCGTACGCCGGGTCGCCACCTGGGAGCGCGAGGACACCACGACCACCACGAAGGACGGCGACAACGTCTTCACGATGCTGCGCCGCATCGGGCAGGCCAAGGCCGGCCTTGCCGCCGACTACGCCGCCCAGCTGGCGCGCAACGTCGGCAAGGTCGTGTTCTTCGCCAAGCACGTCGACGTCATGGACATCGCCGGCGACACCTTCGCGAAGCGCGGCATCCGCTACTCCGAGATCCGCGGCGACCAGACGCCGAAGGCCCGCGAGGCGGCGATCAAGGCCTTCCAGGAGGACCCCGAGGTCCAGATCATCGTCTGCTCCCTGATGGCGGCCGGCGTCGGCATCAACCTCCAGGTCTCCTCCAACGTGGTGCTCGCCGAGCTGTCCTGGACCGATGCCGAGCAGACCCAGGCGATCGACCGGGTGCACCGCATCGGCCAGGCCGAGCCGGTCACCGCCTGGCGGATCATCGCCTCGCAGACGATCGACACCAAGATCGCCGAGCTCATCGACAGCAAGGCCGGCATGTCGGCCCGGGCCCTCGACGGCTCCGACGACGAGGTCGGCTCCTCGGTCGACATCCAGCTCGAGGCCCTGGTCGCGCTGCTGACCGAGGCGCTGGAGGAGCGCGAGCGGCTCAGCTGACCAGGAGCAGGTTCGTCTCGACGAATTGCGCTCGGTCGTTGAGGACCGCAACTACAGTGGCCCTGCCAGCCGGCAGGTGGGCCATCAGGTGGGCCGCAGGGTGGCCGGGGGCTGGACCGGCGTGGGGACGGATGGGGAGGCGGACCGTGCGACGACGGGCGCTCGTGGCACTCGCCTCGACGGTGGCGCTCTGCCTCGCCGCGGCCTGCCTGAGCGCGTGTGACTCCACGGCCGGCGAGCCGGACCGGAAGCTCGTCTGGAGCGACGAGTTCGACGGGGCCAACGGCGCGCTCCCCGACCCGGACAAGTGGAAGCTCGAGCAGTTCGCGGACGCCACCGACGACGAGAAGCAGTGCTACACCGACAGCTCCGACAACGTGCACACCGACGGCAACGGCTACCTGGTGATCTCGGCCAACAGCAAGCCGGGCAACTGCATCGACGGCTGGTACCGCTTCATCACCTCGGCCAGGCTCACCACCCGCGGCCTGGCGAGCTGGGAGCACGCCCGCTTCGAGATCCGCGCCAAGATGCCCACGGGTGTCGGCACCTGGCCGGCGTTCTGGGCGATGGGCGACGACGACAAGGTCGAGTGGCCCGCGGTAGGCGAGATCGACGCGATGGAGTACGTCGGGCGCAACCGTTCGCACGTGATCGGCACTGTGCACGGCGCGACCGACCAGGGCGACCACTGGTTCCTCCAGGCCGACACCGACAGCGACACGCTGCTCAGCGCCGACATGCACACCTACGCCGTGGAGTGGGACGGCGACAAGGTCAGCTGGTACCTCGACGGCAAGGAGTACGGCACCGTCACCCGCGACGAGGTCGAGGCCGAGGGCGACTGGGCCTTCGACCGGCCGTTCTACCTGATCCTCAACCTAGCGATCGGCGGCGTGCTCGGCGGCGAGGTGCCCGACAGCCTGACCCTGCCGCAGGAGCTGGTCGTCGACTGGGTGCGGGTCTACGCCTGACGATTCGTCTGTTTCCGCCAGCGGCGGATCGCATGTCAGACCGCAGACGAATCGGGACTAGTGACAGGACACCAGGACACAATCCAGGAGTGGTGGTGCAGCGGCAGGTCGTGGTCGGCGCCGCGATCGTCAGGGACGGTCGCGTGCTGGCCGCCCGGCGTACGGCGCCCGCGAGCGCGGCCGGCAGGTGGGAGTTCCCCGGCGGCAAGGTGGAGCCGGGTGAGGCCGAGGCAGACTCGCTGGTCCGCGAGGTCGAGGAGGAGCTGGGCCTGCGGATCCGGGTCGGGCAGTGGCTGGCCGGCGCCGAGCAGATCGGTGACCACTACCTGCTCAAGGTCGCCCTGGCCGTGGTCGAGGTCGGCGAGCCTGCACCCACCGAGCACGACGAGGTCCGGTGGCTGGCCGCCGACGAGCTCGGCTGGGTCGACTGGCTCGAGGCGGACCGACCCTTCCTGACGGAGCTGTCCCAGGTGCTCTCTACATTGGACGGGTGACCGACCGACCCGATCTCCGGCTCCTCCTCGTCCACGCACATCCCGACGACGAGTCGATCGGCCAGGGCGCCACGATGGCGCGCTACGTCGCAGAGGGGCGCGGGGTCACCCTCGTCACCTGCACCGCCGGCGAGATGGGCGAGATCCTGGTCCCCGAGCTCGAGCACCTGGCCGCAGACAAGGACGACAAGCTCGGCGAGCACCGCTCCACCGAGATCGCCGCCGCCATGAAGGCGCTCGGCGTCACCGACCACCGGTGGCTCGGCGGCTTCCAGACCTACCGCGACTCCGGCATGAAGTGGCACGAGGACGGCTACGCCATCGCTGCGGATGACATTCACGCCAACGCGTTCTGGCACGCCGACCTGACCGAGGCCGCCGACCACCTGGTCGGCGTGATCCGTGAGGTCCAGCCGCAGGTGCTGGTGACCTACGACCCCTTCGGCGGCTACGGCCACCCCGACCACATCCAGGCCCACCGGGTCGCGATGGCTGCGGTGGACGCCGCTGCCGACCCGGCCTACCGGCCCGACCTCGGCGCGGCCTGGACGACGGCGAAGGTCTACTGGTGCTGCGTGCCGCGCTCGGTCCTG
>JAWWPK010000423.1:0-4736 GCA_033854925.1 Nocardioidaceae bacterium
TGATCGTGGCGCCCGGGCCGGTGTTCGCGCCCGAGGGCGGGCTCGACCGGTTCGTCCGGATCCCGTGGACCCGCCGGATCGAGGAGCTCGAGCTGGCAGTCGCCGGCATCGCCACCGCGTGGGCCGCGGTGGCCGCGCGACAGTCGACGCCGACCAGGTCCAGCGGCCGGGTGATGGTGGCATGAGCCGACGCGTCCTGGTCTGCGGCATGTCCGGGACCGGGAAGTCCACCCTCGCCGCCGAGCTGGTGGCCCGCGGCCACCGGGCGGTGGACGTGGACCGCGGCTACGTCGTCCCGACCTCGGACGGCCGCCAGCTGTGGGACGAGGCCCGGATCGAGGCGCTGCTCGACGAGCCGGCACAGCTGCTGTTCGTGGTCGGCCTGGAGGAGAACGGGGTGCGGTTCCTCCCGCGGTTCGAAGCCGTCGTGCTGCTCAGCGCACCGGTCGAGGTGCTCACCGAGAGGCTGGCCTCCCGGACCACCAACCCGTTCGGCAAGGACCCCGCCGAGCTGGCGCGGATCCTGGACGACCTGCGCGAGGTCGAGCCGCTGCTGCGTCGCGTTGCCACGCACGAGATCGACACGTCCCGGGCGCTCGACGACGTGGTGACCGAGGTGGAGCGGATCAGTCAGTTCCAGACCCGCACGTAGTCGACGGTCGTGGTGGCGGGCAGCGGCGTGGCGTCCGTGAACGTGTTGGTGCCCACCCCGAGGGCCTGGGTGAGGTTGATCGTGAACGGCTGGTCGAACGGCTGCGACCCCGTCAGTGGCGGCGCCGGGGCGACGTCGTGGTCGACGCACACCTCGCCGTCGTACGAGATGGTCACGTGGCCGGGCTCCCACTCGATGACGTAGGTGTGCATCGCGCCCGGGTCCTCGAGTAGGCAGTCGTTGTTGGTGTTGCTGCCGTCCGGGACGGCCGGCTGGTAGTGCAGGAACGGGACCGCGCGGTCGGGGTACTGCGAGAAGTACTCCGCGAGGTCCATCTCGCCGGTCACCTCCGAGCCGTAGGACAGGTCCTGGGGCCACAGCCACAGCGCCGAGTGCACTCCCGCCACGTCGACGTCGGGGAACGCCGCCCGCACCTCGACCCGGCCGAACGTGGTCGTGTACTTGCCGTACGTCGTCACGAACGCGCCGGTCCAGCTCGAGGGGAAGTCGCCGCTGAGCGAGGGGCACATGATCTGGTGGTCGAGCGCCCGGGCGGTGAGGCGCAGAAGTCCGTGGCTCACGCTCACGTCGTCCGCGCCCAGCGGGCTCTCGTCGCCGAGGTAGCACTCGGGGCCGTTGCGGTAGCCGCTGGCCAGGCTCGACAGCACCGTCCAGCGCGTGGTGTCGAGGGCGTCACCGCGGAAGTCGTCGGAGAAGACGCACTCCCAGTCGGTGCCGTCGGCCTTCTCGACCGTCGGGCCACAGCCGGAGCCGGGGTCGTGGGAGCCCGACCCGTGGCTGCTGCCACACCCTGCGAGCACCCCACCAACCAGAAGCAGCCCGACGGCCAGGACGCCCGGGCGCCGGCTCATCGCTCAGACCAGGTCGGCGGCGCGCACCTGGACCGCGTCGATCGCGCTCTCGATCTCGATCAGGGTCTCCGCGGGGATCGCGGAGTCGACGGAGAGCGCGACCAGGGCCTTGCCGCCCTTGCTGTCGCGGGCCACCTGCATGCCGGCGATGTTGACGCCTGCGGCGCCGAGGATGCCGCCGACGGTGCCGACCATGCCGGGCCGGTCCTCGTAGCTGAAGAACGCGAGGTGCTCGGTGGGCTCGAGGTCCACGTCGAAGCCGTTGACCTCCACCAGCCGCTCGCGCTGGTGGATGCCGATCAGGGTGCCGCTGACCGAGACCTGGCCCCCGTCGGCGAGGGTGCCGCGGATCGTGATCAGGTTCCGGTGGTCGGGGCTCTCCGGGTCGGAGACGAGGCGAACGGCGGTCCCGCGCTCGGCAGCGAGGAGCGGAGCGTTGACGTAGGAGACCTGGTCCTCGACCACGTCGGTGAAGATCCCCTTGAGCGCCGCGAGCTCGAGCACCTTGACGTCGTACTCCGTGATCTCGCCGCGCACCTCGACGTCGACCTGCTGCGCCACCTCGCCGGCCAGGGCGGTGAAGATCCGGCCGAGCTTCTCGGTCAGCGGGATGCCGGGGCGCACCTCCTCCGCGATGAGGCCGCCCTGGACGTTGACGGCGTCGGGGACGAGCTCGCCGGCCAGCGCGAGCCGCACCGACCGGGCGACCGCCAGGCCTGCCTTCTCCTGCGCCTCGTCGGTGGAGGCACCGAGGTGCGGGGTGGCGACGACGTTCTCGAGCTCGAACAGCGGGCTGTCGGTGCACGGCTCCGTGGCGAACACGTCGAGCCCCGCAGCGGCGATCCGGCCCTCCTTGAGCGCGGCGTAGAGCGCGTCCTCGTCGACGATCCCGCCGCGCGCGGCGTTCACCAGGACCAGGTGGGGACGCACCTTGTGCAGCTCCGCGTCGCCGATCAGGCCCAGGGTCTCCGGAGTCTTCGGCAGGTGCACCGACATGAAGTCGGACTCGGCGAGCAGGGTGTCGAGGTCGACGAGGCGGACGCCCATCTGCGCGGCCCGGCCGGCCTGGACGTAGGGGTCGTAGGCGATGACGTCCATCCCGAACGCCGCGAGCCGCTGCGCCACGAGGACGCCGATCCGGCCGAGGCCGACGATGCCGAGGGTCTTCTCGAACAGCTCGATGCCGGAGTACTTCGAACGCTTCCACTCGCCCTGTCGGAGCGCGGCGTGCGCCGGGCTGACGTTGCGGGCGGCCGCCAGCATCAGCGCGACGGCGAGCTCCGCGGCGGAGACGATGTTGGACGTCGGGGCGTTGACGACCATCACGCCGGACTGGGTCGCCGCCCGGACGTCGACGTTGTCGAGCCCCACGCCGGCCCGGGCGACGATCTTGAGCCGCGTTGCGACCGCCAGCGCCTCGGCGTCGACGGCGGTGGCGCTCCGGACCAGCAGCGCGTCGGCCTCCGGCAGCGCGGCCAGGAGCTCGGCGCGGTCGGCGCCGTTGCAGTGCCGGACGTCGAAGTCGGGGCCGAGCTCCTCGATGGTCGCCGGGCTCAGCTCTTCGGCGATGAGGACGACCGGCCTGGCCGGGTCACTCGGAGCGTCTGTCACAGCGGGTCCTCGTGGGTCGGGAAACAGAGTCAGCAACGGGGACGCACGACGCTGTGCGGCGGCTCACACTACCCCGGTCAGCGCTCGTAAATGGGGTGCGCCTGGTCCGTGGCGCTCCCTAGGGTCGGCCCGTGGAGTGAACCCGGTGACCGCCCTGCCCGCCTCGTCCTCGAGGAGTCACCCGTGCCTGCCCCAGTCCACTCCGTCCTCACCTTCTCCGGCGTCGGCCTCACCTGGCCCGACGGCACCGTCGCCTTCGACGGGCTCGACCTGCTGGTCTCTCCCGGCCGCGCCGGGCTCGTCGGCGCCAACGGCTCCGGCAAGTCCACCCTGCTCAGGCTCGCGGCCGGCGAGCTACGGCCGACGGCCGGCTCGGTCTCGGTCGCCGGCGAGGTCGGCTACCTGCCCCAGGACCTCACCCTCGACCGCTCGCGCCGCGTCGACGACGTGCTCGGCATCGGATCGGCGATCCGGGCCCTGCGCGCGCTCGACGCCGGCTCCGGCGACCCCGGTGACCTCGAGGCGGTGGGCGACCAGTGGGACGTCGAGGAGCGGGCGGTGGCCGAGCTCGAACGCCTGGGCCTGTCCGCGTCCGTCCTGGACCGCCGCCTCGGCGAGTTGTCCGGCGGCGAGGTGGTCCGGCTCGGACTGGCCCGGCTGCTGCTCCGGCGCCCCGACGTCCTGCTCCTCGACGAGCCGACCAACAACCTCGACGCCGCGGCGCGCTCGCGGCTCTACGACGTGCTCGGCGCCTGGCCGCGGACCCTGCTGGTGGTCAGCCACGACCGCGAGCTCCTCGAGCGCGTGGACCGGATCGGCGAGCTGCGTGACGGCGCGGTGCGGTGGTACGGCGGGGGCTTCTCGTCCTACCTGGCCCAGGTGGCAGCCGAGCAGGAGGCCGCCGGGCAGGCGGTGACCGCGGCCCGCTCCGACCTGCGCCGGCAGCAGGCGGACCGGGTCGAGGCCGAGCGGGTGGTCGCGCAGCGCAAGCGCCAGGGCGAGCGCAACGCCGTCCGCACCAACATGGGCAAGGCGGCCAGGAACTTCTACAAGAACCGCTCGGAGAAGTCCGCCTCGTCCTACCGCAAGGTGCACGACGAGCGCCTCGAGTCGGCCCGCGACCGGCTCGACGACGCCGAGGCGCGCGTGCGCGAGGACCGCACGATCCGCGTGGACCTGCCGGCCACCGAGGTGCCGCGGGGCCGCGTCGTGCTGACCACCGACTCGCTGGTGATCCGCACCGGTGCTTGCGTCGAGCTGGACCTCCGCGGCCCGGACCGGGTCGCCGTGGCCGGCCCGAACGGCGCCGGCAAGACCACCCTCCTCGACACCATCGCCGGCACGGTCCCACCGCTCGCGGGCTCGGTCCGCACACACGTCCCGACCGCGCTGCTCCCCCAGCGCCTCGACGTGCTCGACCCCGACCTCTCGGTCGTGGACAACGTCGTGCTGAGCAGGCAGATGACGGGCGCACCCGGGCTCGAGCTGACGCCCATCCGCGCCCAGCTGGCGCGCTTCCTGTTCCGTGGCGCCGCCGCCGAGCAGCTGGTCGGCACGCTGTCGGGTGGCGAGCGGTTCCGCGCCACGCTGGCCGCGTTGCT
>JAWWPK010000424.1:0-10797 GCA_033854925.1 Nocardioidaceae bacterium
ATCGGCAACCAGGCCGGCGGCTGGACACTGACCTGGCAGGGCGGCTCGACCAACGTGATCCCCGGCCAGACCATCCTCGACAGCGTTCGCGCGACGTCGAAGGGTCAGGTGCAGTTCAGCGAGACCGCCAGCGACCCGATCCCGGCGAACGCGGCCGGCATCGTGGTGGTCGGTGAGACGCCGTACGCCGAGGGGTTCGGTGACGTGAACGGGCCGCAGTGGGCCTATGACCCGGGCGACCACAACGTGCCGCGGCCCAAGAAGACGATGGAGCTCAGCGACGCCGACCAGCTGGCGATCCGCAGGGTCTGCGCGCACGCCGCGTCGTGCACCGTGCTGGTGGTGTCGGGGCGGCCGATGATCATCCATCCGGAGCTGGGCGTGCAGATCGACGCACTGGTCGCGTCGTGGCTGCCGGGCAGCGAGGGGATGGGCGTGGCCGACGTCCTGTTCGGCAAGAAGCCGTTCACCGGCAAGCTGCCGGTCAGCTGGCCGCGGTCCGTCGCCCAGGAGCCGATCAACGTCGGGGACCCCGGCTACGACCCGCTTTACCGCTTCGGGTTCGGGCTCGGCACCTGACCGACCACTGACGGGGGTACGGTCCGGAGGCGTGGCAGCCCTGCGCGTCTCCGGACCAGTCCTCCCCGATGGCGAGCCCCGCGACCTCTACGTCGTGGGCGGCCGGATCACTCTCGAGCCGCAGGCCGGAGCCGAGACGGTGGCCAGCGGCTGGGTGGTCCCCGGTCTCGTCGACGCGCACTGCCACATCGGGCTCGACGAGCACGGTGAGGTCGACCGTGAGACGACCGAGGCGCAGGCGGTCGCCGACCGCGACACCGGCGCGCTCCTGCTCCGCGACTGCGGGAGCCCTGCCGACACCCGTTGGGTGCAGGACCGCGACGACCTGCCCCGGCTGATCCGGATGGGCCGGCACATTGCGCGCACCCGGCGCTACATCCGTGACTACGCCTGGGAGGTCGAGCCGGACGACCTGACGACGTACGTCGAGCAGGAGGCGCGCCGCGGCGACGGCTGGGTCAAGCTCGTCGGGGACTGGATCGAGCGCGACCGCGGTAACCTGGCGCCGTCGTGGCCGGCCGACGCCTTCATCGCGGCGATCGAGACCGCGCACGCGCTGGGCGCGAAGGTGACCGCGCACTGCTTCGGCACCGAGGTGCTGCCGATCCTCATCGACGCCGGCATCGACTGCATCGAGCACGGCACCGGCCTGACGCCCGACCTCGTCGACGGGATGGTCGCGCACGGCACCGCACTCGTGCCGACGGCGATGCAGCTCAACAACTTCCCGCAGTACGCCGACCAGGCGGCCGAGAAGTTCCCGGCGTACGCCACCACGATCCGGGACCTGCACGCCCGGCGCCGCGACACGATCATGGCGGCGTACGAAGCCGGCGTGCCGATCTATGCCGGCACCGACGCCGGCGGGGTGCTACCGCACGGCGGCATCGCCGGCGAGGTCGCCGAGCTCGCGTCCTACGGCATTCCCGTCGAGGACGCGCTGGCCGGCGCCTCGTGGAAGGCGCGGGAGTGGCTCGGCCTCAACGCCACCCTCGACGAGGGCGCACCGGCGGACTTCGTGGTCTACGACGCGGACCCGCGTCAGGACATCACCGTGCTGGCGAGGCCGGCGCGGGTGGTGCTGCGGGGCGCCGTCGTCGCCTGAACCGGCCGACCGTCCTCGTCGAGGTCGATCACGAGGTGCTCGGGCGGCGGGTACTTCACGACGGCGCAGTTGCGCTTGAGCAGCTCCTCACCGACGGTGTCGCCGGTGCGGCGGTCGATGACGTTGCGCCAGATCTCGTTGCGGCGCCAGACGCGCTCGTCCCCCTTGTGACGCAGCCGGATGAACTCCTCGCCGCGGGCCTCGACCTTGTAGGAGTGGTCGACCGGGCGGTCGGCGCGGAGCTCGCCGCGCAGGTGCTTGTCCTCGAGCCAGGTGCGCACCTGGAAGGTGAGGTCGGTGTCGTTGCGGACGACGAGGTCGACGTAGTTCCACACGATCGAGCAGCCGACGCCCCACGGCAGGACGCGGTTCTTGTCGGGGAACGGGTCGAAGCTGTGCTCGGAGCGTTCGACGACCGTGAGCGGCGAGTGCAGGAACATCCAGTGCAGCAGGTTCGCCAGCTGGCAGATGCCGCCACCGACGCCCGCCGTGGCATCGCCGTTCGACAGCCGCATGCCGACGACGTACCCCCTGCGCCGGGTGCAGTTGCCCACCACCTTGTTGAACGAGAACGTCTCACCCGGCCGGATCACCACGCCGTCGGTCCGGGCGCTGGCCAGCCGCAGGTTGACCACCTTGTTGTGCTGCAGCGCCATCTCGTCGGGGGAGAGCTCACGGAGCAGCAGCGAGCCGTGCTTCTTGACCCGGACCGGCAGCTCCGGCGTGCCGCTCGCGCGGGTCGCCCACCTGGTGTCGGAGGTCAGCCAGGCGAGATGACGTCGCGCCTGGTGCGCGCGGACGGCGAGGGGGTAGAGCCACCGGTGTCGTTCGGTCGGTCGGCGGCGGGCCAGCGAACGGTAGAGGGAGTGCACGTCCGTGGGATGCGCCGCGGGGACGGCGGGTTGCGACGGGAGCACCGGCAAAGTGTGCCCCCGGAGCCACAATTCGGCACCACGGCACACGTCTGGCAGACTTGCCGGTCGAGTCCTGCACGCTGCGGACCCTCTCATCCGCGGCGGGGCAAGGCCCATCGGAGTTCGATACTCGGTGCCCCACGCGGTGTCTCGACCTCCATCACCACTGACTCTGAGGAGACACCACAGCTGTGGCCGTCAAGATTCGTTTGAAGCGCCTGGGCAAGGTCCGGGTGCCGCAGTACCGCATCGTCGTCGTCGACTCCCGCAAGAAGCGCGACGGCAAGGTGATCGAGGAGATCGGCCTCTACCACCCCAAGGAGGACCCGTCGTACATCAGCGTGGTCTCCGACCGGGCCCAGTACTGGCTCGGCGTGGGCGCGCAGCCGTCCGACGCGGTCGCCAAGCTGCTCAAGATCACCGGCGACTGGCAGACCTTCAAGGGCTTCAAGGGCACCGAGGGCACGCTGAAGACCGCTGCCGCGAAGCCGGACAAGCTCGACGCCTTCAACAAGGCGCTGGCCGACGCACACGGCACGGGTTCCGGAGAGGCCGTGACCGAGAAGGCCGCGGTCAAGAAGGCCGCCGCCAAGAAGGCTGCTCCCAAGGCCGAGAAGCCCGCTGAGGAGGCACCGGCCGCGGAGGCCGAGGCACCCGTGGCTCCCGAGGCTGCCGAGGCGCCGGTCGCCCCAGAGGCGCCCGTCGCTCCCGAGGTTCCCGAGGCCGCCGCCGAGGAGGCCGTTCCGGTCCCCGTCGACGAGACCCCCGAGGGTGCCGCGGAGCAGGCCGAGGACGCCGAGGCGGCCGAGACCGACGCCGAGAAGGCGGACGGCTGACCGCCGTGCTTGCTGACGCGCTGGAGCACCTGGTCCGCGGAGTGGTCGACCACCCCGACGACGTCGTCGTCCGCGACAAGCAGCTCCGTCGCGGCTCGATCCTCGAGGTCCGGGTGCACCCCGACGACCTCGGCAAGGTGATCGGCCGCGGCGGGCGCACCGCCACCGCGTTCCGCACGGTGATCTCGGCGCTGGCCGGCAAGAGCGGCGCGCGGATCGACTTCGTGGATGTCGACCGACGCCGCTGACGGCCCTGCTGACGTAGAGGTCGTGGTCGGCCGGATCGGCAGGCCCCACGGCCTGCGCGGCGAGGTCACCGTCGACGTCCGCACCGACGAGCCCGAGCGGAGGTTCGCGCCCGGCAACACGCTGCGCGCCGAGCCCCCGCCGGGCTCGGCGTCGTCCCTGCGCTCGTTGACCGTGACCGCCGCACGCCGCCACCAGGCCGCGCTGCTCGTCACCTTCGAGGAGCTGGGCGATCGCAGCGCCGCTGAGGCCGCTCGCGGCATCGTGCTCCAAGCCACGATCCCGGCCGGCGAGTCGCCGGCGGACCCCGACGAGTTCTACGACCACCAGCTGGTCGACCTCGCGGCGTACGACGAGGACGGGACGTCGCTCGGCACCGTCGCCGGGCTCGTGCACGGCGGCGCGCAGGACCTGCTCCGCATCACGACGCCCGACGGCCGGGAGGCGCTGGTGCCCTTCGTGAAGGCGCTGGTGCCCGAGGTCGACCTCACCGGCGGCCGGGTGGTCATCGCCGACCGCCCCGGTCTGGTCACTCCGCTTCCGGAGGACCTGGGGGAGGACCCGGAGGGCGACGGGTGAGGCTCGACTACCTGACGATCTTCCCCGACTTCCTGGCCCCGCTGCGCCAGTCGCTCACCGGCAAGGCCGCTGACAAGGGCCTCATCGAGCTGCACGTGCACGACCTGCGGGAGTGGGCCCACGACCGGCACCGCACCGTCGACGACGCTCCGTTCGGCGGAGGAGCCGGGATGGTGCTGACGCCCGAGCCGTTCGGCGAGGCGTTCGACGCGCTGGCGATCGACGGCGCGACCGTCGTGGTGCCGACCCCGTCCGGGGCGCCGTTCAGCCAAGCGCTGGCGCGCGAGCTGTCCACTCGCGGGCGGCTGGTGTTCCTGTGCGGCCGCTACGAGGGCATCGACCAGCGCGTGCTCGACCACGCCGCGACCCGGGCCGAGGTGGTCGAGGTCTCGCTCGGCGACTACGTGCTCAACGGCGGCGAGGTCGCCGCCGTCGCGGTCACCGAGGCGGTGGTCCGGCTGCTGCCCGGGTTCATGGGGAACGCCGAGTCGCTGGTCGAGGAGTCGCACGAGGACGGGCTGCTGGAGTACCCCGTCTACACCCGGCCGGCATCATGGCGCGGCCTCGACGTGCCCCCGGTGCTGCTGTCCGGCGACCACGCCGCGATCGCGGCGTGGCGGCTCGACGAGGCCCGGCGGCGTACGGCGCAGCGGCGGCCCGACCTGCTGCACCCCAGCGTCGCCGCCACCGAGTGGGAGATCGTCGCCGCCCAGCCGGGCGACGCGGGCGAGCTGCTGACTCTCCAGCGCGCGTGCTGGGTGCAGGAGGCGCTGGCCAACGACAGCCTTGCCGACATCCCCGCGCTGCACGAGTCGCTCGCGGACCTGCAGCAGTGGATGGGCGTCTGGTCGACCTGGGTGGTCCGCAGCGAGGGCCGGCTGGTCGGCGCCGTACGCGGGCGGCTGGAGGAGACGCCCGGCGGCCCGGCGTGGGACATCGGCCGGATCATGGTCGCCCCCGACCTCCAGGGCCGCGGGCTCGGCCGGGCCCTGCTCGCCCACATCGAGGCGGTCGCGGCCCCCGAGGCCACGTCGTACCTGCTGTTCACCGGCGCCCGCAGCGCCGACAACATCCGGATGTACAAGAAGGCCGGCTACCGGGTGCGCACCGACCTCGAGGCGCCGCCGCTCGCGGTGCTCCTGACCAAGCGGGTTTGATACCCCCGCGAGTTTCGGCCCCGGCCCACGACGGACGCTCGCTCCGCTCGCTCCGCTCGCCCGCTCCCATGCGGTATGGCCAGGGTCCCTCCTGATTTGGGTCAGTAGTGGCCAGCTGTGGCAGACTCGCTCCTTGGCCCAGTCGGCCGGTTCTCTGCCACAGGGGAGTCCGAAGCCGCCAGCCTCAAGCGCAGCAACAACTCCATGCACACATTCCGATTCCGCGGCTGACCTGTGGCACTCGCGAGGAGCAGCAATGAGCAACGTGATTGTCGAGCTCGGCAACGCCGCGAAGCGCGACGACATCCCGGCCTTCCGTGCCGGCGACACCATCAAGGTCCACGTGAAGGTCGTCGAGGGCAACCGCTCTCGTATCCAGGTCTTCCAGGGCGTCGTGATCCGGATCCACGGGTCGGGCGTCGGCCGGACCTTCACCGTCCGCAAGGTCTCCTTCGGCGTCGGCGTCGAGCGGACCTTCCCGCTGAACTCGCCGATCTTCGACCAGATCGAGATCGTCACCCGCGGTGACGTGCGGCGGGCCAAGCTCTACTACCTGCGCAACCTGCGGGGCAAGGCCGCCAAGATCAAGGAACGCCGCGAGTCCTGATCCGGCGAACCTAGACTCCACCACGTGATCACCGAGGACGCGGACACCGGCGCCAGCGACAGGCTCGAGACAGTGTCCTCGAAGGGCTCCAAGTCAGCACGACCTCACATCCCGGTCTGGCAGGAGACCCTGATCCTGCTGCTGATCGCGGTGCTGCTGGCCGTCGTGCTGAAGGCGTTCTTCGTGCAGGCGTTCTACATCCCGTCGGAGTCGATGGAACCGGGGCTGGTCAAGAACGACCGGATCCTGGTCCAGAAGCTCTCCTACGAGCTCGGTGGCGGGCCGCAGCGCGGCGACGTGGTGGTGTTCCAGGACCCTGGTGGCTGGCTCGGCCCCAACGACGTCGCGGGGCCGGTGAACCCGGTCGCCAAGGCACTCGAGAAGATCGGGCTCTACCCCTCGGGCGGTCACCTCGTGAAGCGGGTCATCGGCGTCGCCGGCGACACCATCATCTGCTGCGACAGCCTGGGCCGGCTCTCGGTCAACGGCACGTCCGTCGACGAGAAGGGCTACACCCTCCCCGGCGAGATCGACCAGCACGACTGCTTCGGCCCGATGACCGGCAACTGCAGCTGGAGCATCGGCCCGGTGCCGAAGGGCACGGTCTTCGTCATGGGCGACAACCGTGCCCACTCGGCCGACTCGACGGTGCACATGTGCCTCGCGGGCGAGACCGACTGCACCAAGAACCCGTACGTCGACACGGACCTGATCGTCGGCAAGGTGTTCGCGCTGGTCTGGCCGCTGTCGCGGTTCGGCGGCGGCGACGGCACGGACGCCTTCGACAAGGTCCCAGACGCCAAGTAGCCCCGTGTCCGCGCTGCCCAGGGGTGCCACAGTCCGGAGCGATGCCGGGCTCTACGGCTACGAGCGCGCCCTGCGCCGGCACGGGATCGAGCCGATCGCCGGGGTCGACGAGGCCGGCCGCGGTGCGTGCGCCGGGCCACTCGTCGCCGGGGCCTGCATCTTGCCGCCCGGGAAGTCCGGGATCGTGCCGGGGCTGGCCGACTCCAAGCTGCTCACCGAGAAGGCCCGCAACCGGGTCTACGCCCAGGTCGTCCGAAGAG
Organism: Nocardioidaceae bacterium; assembly: GCA_033854925.1. Classification (GTDB taxonomy): domain Bacteria; phylum Actinomycetota; class Actinomycetes; order Propionibacteriales; family Nocardioidaceae; genus Nocardioides. Next base: position 7,091 of record JAWWPK010000424.1, read on the forward strand.
CGGTCTCCTGGTCGGTCGTGGCCGTCTCGCACGAGGAGTGCGACCGGCTCGGCATGCACGTCGCCAACGTCGAGGCGCTGCGGCGCGCGGTCGCACTGCTCGAGGTGCCGCCGGCGTACGTGCTGACCGACGGGTTCCCCGTCGACGGGCTCGGGGTGCCCGGCCTCGCGGTCTGGAAGGGCGACCGCGTCGCCGGCTGTATCGCCGCCGCCTCGGTGCTGGCCAAGGTGACCCGCGACCGGCTCATGACCGAGCTGGACGTCGAGTGGCCGGTCTACGACTTCAAGACCCACAAGGGCTACATCACCGAGGTGCACAGCGCGGCCCTGTCCGAGCACGGTCCCTCACCCGTGCATCGCATGCGCTTCGTCAACGTGCGGCGGGCCGCCGGGCTCGAACCGCTGGACGACCTGCACAATGAGCACGCGGTCTCCCTGGAGAGGGCCGAGGAGCTGGAGGAGGCGCGGTGAGAAGGACATGAGTGCCGAGGATCTCGAGAAGTACGAGACCGAGATGGAGCTCACGCTCTACCGCGAGTACCGCGACGTGGTCGGCATCTTCAAGTACGTCGTCGAGACCGACCGTCGCTTCTACCTGTGCAACCAGGTCGACGTGAAGGCCCGCAGCGAGGCCGGCGAGGTGTTCTTCGAGGTGTCCATGAGCGACGCCTGGGTCTGGGACATGTACCGGCCGGCGCGCTTCGCCAAGACCGTCAAGGTGCTGACCTTCAAGGACGTCAACGTCGAGGAGCTCAACCAGGCGGACATCGACCCGCCCAAGGTCCCCTGACGCTGCGCCGACCCGAGCTGAGCGGTCAGGCGCGCGGATGTGCCTGGCGGTAGGCCTGTCTGAGCCGGTCGGTCGTGACGTGGGTGTAGAGCTGGGTGGTCGCCAGCGACGCATGGCCCAGCAGCTCCTGGACGGAGCGCAGGTCGGCGCCGCCCTCGAGGAGGTGGGTGGCCGCGCTGTGTCGCAGCCCGTGCGGCCCGATGTCCGGGGCGCCGGGTACGTCGGCGATGCGGCGGTGCACCAGGGTGCGCACGGCCCGCTGGTCGATGCGTCCGCCGCGAGCGCCCAGGAACAGGGCGCCGCCCGCCCCCTCGGCGAGGAGCGCACCCCGTCCTTCGGACAGCCAGCGGTCCAGCGCCCGCGCGGCCGGGTGGCCGAACGGGACCGGGCGCTCCTTGCGACCCTTGCCGAGCACCCGGACCAGGTTGCGGTCACGGTCGAGGTCATCGACGTCGAGCCCCACCAGCTCACCGACCCGGATCCCGGTCGCGTAGAGCAGCTCGAGCATGGCCACGTCGCGCAGCCCCACGGGGCTGCCGTCATCGGCCAGGCCGGCCGCGGAGCGGATCAGGTCGCTCGCCTCGTCGGCCCTGAGCACCGGCGGCAGCGTCCGCAGCGCCTTGGGTGAACCCAGGGTCGCCCCCGCATCTCGCGCGGCCGCGCCCGTCTTGTGCAGCCAGGCCGTGAAGACGCGGGCCGCCGTTGCCCGTCGCGCCAGTGTCGTGCGCGACAACCCGAGCGTCTGTTGCTTGGCCAGCCAGCTGCGCAGCGCGCGGAGGTCGAGCTCGGCGGCGTCGTCGAGTCCGAGCCGGGTCGCGTGCTCGAGCAGGCCCGCGACGTCACCGATGTAGGCACGCACCGTGTGCTCGGTGAGGTCGCGCTCCGAGGTCAGGTGGCGCTCGTAGGCGCCGAGCACCCGCGCGAACGCCTCGGGCAGCTCGCGGGGCCCGGCCGCGGCCGGAGGTGGGGCGCTCACCCGCCCAGCCTAGAAACCCCGTCGCCTCTCTCACGCCTCATCCGAGCCTTCGGCGAGCCGCCAACCCGTGGGGAGCTGCTCGACCAGGCCGCGCCGGGACAGCCCGTCGAGCGCGGAGCGGACCTGGACCAGGCCGAGCCCAGCCGTGCGCGCGATCGAGTCGGACGGAGCCGGCCGCACCAACGGGACTGCCTCCAGCACCTGTTGCTGTGACCGGGTCAGCCGGTCGCGGGCGCTGGTCGGCGCCCGAGGTGCCTCGACGAGGTGCTCGCCCATCGCCGCGGTGAGCTCAAGGACGTCGTCGGCACGCGTGACCAGCGTGGCCGTCCCGGAGCGGATCAGCTGGTGCACGCCTTCGGACGGAGCGCTCGTCACGGGCCCGGGCACGCCCATCACCGGACGGTTGAGCCGCTGCGTCCAGCTCGCGGTGTTGAGCGCGCCACTGCGGACCGCCGCCTCGACCACCACCGTGCCACGGGACAGGGCCGCGATGATCCGGTTGCGGGCCAGGAACCGGAGCCGGGTGGGCGCACAGCCCGGCGCCAGCTCGGAGACGACGGCGCCGTGCTCGGCCAGGTGGTCGAGCAGCGCCTGGTGGGCCGCCGGGTAGGCCCGGTCGACGCCGCACGCGAGCACTGCCACCGTCTGCCCGCCGCCGGCCAACGCGCCGCGGTGTGCCGCCTGGTCGATCCCGAAGGCGGCGCCCGACAGCACCGCGGCGCTTGAGCGGGCCAGCCCGGCGGCCAGCTCGGTGGCGACCTCGGTGCCGTAGGTCGTGGCCGACCGCGACCCGACCACCGCCACGGGGGTCGCCAGCTCGTCCAGCCGGATGGGACCCCGGACCCACAGCCCGAGCGGCGCTCGTCCCATGCCCTGCAGCGGCTCGCTGCGGTCGAGGTCGTCGAGGCCCGGCGGCCACTCGGCGTCGCCAGGCACCACCCAGCGCAGGCCGGCCCGGTGCGCCCGCTCGAGGTCGCGCGCGGGATCCATGTCGTCGAGGCGGGCCGCGACGTCGGTGCGCAGGCCCCTTGGATCACGTCCGTCGAGCAGCTCGGCGTAGACCCGCTCGGCACCGAGCTCGGCCACCAGACCCGCCATCCGCAGGTCGCCCGGCTCGCCCAACCGGCTCAGGGCGAGCCGCGCGCACCGGTCGGCGCTCACCCGGCCGCCCTCCGGAGCGTGGCCGCGAGCAACGGCTCGCCGGCGCGAAGCCGCAACGCGGTCTCGGCCTCGGCGATCCCCGGCCGGTCGACGCCGGCCAGGTCGGCGACGGTCCAGGCCAGGCGCTGCACCCGGGTGACGCCGCGTCGGGTCAGCCGACCCTTCCAGAGGTGGTCGTCGATGAGATCGGTGGCGGCCTGGGTCAGCGGCCATCGGGCGGCCAGGGCCTGTCCGGGCACGTGGCCGTTGAGCCGCCAGCCCTCGCCGCGGTAACGCTCGGTCTGCCGCTCTCGTGCGGCCGTGATCCGGGCGCGCACCACCGCGCTGCTCTCTCGCACAGCCAGCGGGTCGCGGCCCGCGGTCGGCGTCACGGCGGTGAGGTGCCGGGTGATGTCGATCCGGTCGGTGATCGGCCCGGTGACCTTGCGCCGGTAGTCGCGGCGTTGCACCTCGCGGCACTTGCAGCGGTCGAGGCTGGCGTCGACGTGGAACTCTCCGCACGGGCACGGGTTGGCGGCGAGGATGACGATCGACCGCGCGGGCAGCACCACCGACTCCTCAGCCCTGGCGACGCTGATCTCGCCGCTCTCGAGCGGTTGGCGCAGCGCGTTGATGACGTCGGCCCGGAACAGCGGGAACTCGTCGAGGAGGAGCACCCCGCAGTGGGCTCGGCTGATCTCGCCGGGCCGCACGGTGCCCGAGCCGCCGCCCACCAGGCTCGAGGTGGACGCGTCGTGGTGGGGCGCCGCGAACGGCGGACGGGTCAGCAGCCCGTCGCCGG
>JAWWPK010000425.1:0-13185 GCA_033854925.1 Nocardioidaceae bacterium
CAACGCCGTCGTGACCGTGGTCCCGCTCAACGCACCCCCGGACCTCGACCTCGACACCGGCACGGCGGGCAACAACTCGACGGCGTCCTTCGTCGAGAACGGCCCGGCCGTCGTGGTGGCCCCGGCACCGGCGATCACCGACACCGACGACACGAACATGGAGGGCGCCACCGTCGTCCTCACGACCCGTCCCGACGGGAACGGCCAGGAATCGCTGACCTTCACTCCCGTGGGCGGGATCTCGGCCGGCACGGGGTACGACGCCACCACCGGAACCCTGACCTTCACAGGCACCTCGTCGAAGGCCAACTACGCAACGCTGCTTGGGTCGATCAAGTACGCCGACAGCTCCGACACTCCGACCACGACTGCCCGCACGGTGACGTTCACGGTGAACGACGGCCTCGCGGACTCCCCCGTCCGGACCGCGACGGTCTCGCTGACCGCGGTGAACGACCCGCCGACCGCCCAGGACCAGAGCGTCACGACCAACGAGGACACCGCGAAGGGCATCACGCTGTCGGGGACAGACCCCGATGGCGACACCCTGACCTTCACGCATGACGCCGCCTCGGCGCAGGGCGGCACGGTCACCGGTGCGGGCGGCTCGGTGACCTACACCCCGGCGACCGACTACTGCGGGCCCGACAGCTTCAACTTCATCGCCGACGACGGCCACGGCGGCACCGACCAGGGCACGGTCTCGATCACGGTCACGTGCGTCGATGACGCGCCGGTCGTGGACCTCAACGCGGCGGGCGCCGGCATCGACAACTCCGCGTCGTTCACCGAGAACCTGGGGGCCGTCTCCCTGGCTCCGGCCGCGACCGTCGGTGACGTCGACGACGCCAACCTCGAATCGGCAACCGTCACGCTGACCACCCGCCCCAACGGTGGGCTCGAGGCGATGAGCGTGAACGTGGCCGGCACCAGCATCGCGGCCGGTTACAACAGCAGCACCGGCGTGCTGACCCTGACCGGCTCGGACACCGTGGCGCACTACCAGCAGGTGCTGCGCAGCGTGACCTACGACAACGGCTCCGACAACCCCGACGCCTCCGACCGGACGGTCACGTGGCACGTCAACGACGGCGACCTCGACTCGGCCACCGCGACCACGACGGTCTCGGTCACCGCCGTGAACGACCCGCCGGTCCTCGACCTCAACGGCGCAGGCGCCGGTCTGGACGAGACGGCGTCCTACACCGAGGACCAGCCCGCCACCACGCTGGCACCGGGCGCCATGGCGTCGGACCCTGACAACACCAACCTCCAGTCCGCGACGGTCACCCTGACCAACCACCCGGACGGTGCTGCGGAGGTGCTGTCGATCGACACCACAGGCACCTCGGTCACGGCCACCGCCTACAATCCCGGCACCGGCGTGCTGTCCCTGTCCGGCTCCGACACCGTGGCCAACTACCAGCAGGTGCTCCGCACCGCGAAGTACGTCAACACGAGCCAGAACGCCAACGCCGCGAACCGCGTCGTCACCTTCGTGGTGCACGACGGGACGGCCGGCTCCAACAGCCCGAAGGTCACCGTGACCATCACGGTGGTCAACGACCCGCCGATCGTCGACCTCAACGGTGGTGGAGGCGGCATCGACTCGAGCGCCGCGTTCGTCGAGGACTCCTCTCCCAACGTGGTCGGCTCCGGTCCGGTGAGCCTGGGTGCGAGCGCGACGGTCAGCGACGTCGACAACGCCAACCTGGCCTCGGCGACGCTGACGGTGACCAACCACCCCGACGACGTGAACGAGTCGCTGTCGGTCACGATCCCCGGTGGCAACCCGATAACCACCGGTGGTTACAACAGCTCGACCGGCGTGCTCCAGCTCACCGGCAACGGCGCGACCCCGGCCCAGTTCCAGACCGTGATCGCGTCGGCGAAGTACAACAACGTCTCCAACACCCCGGATCCGACGAACCGGGACGTCACCACCAAGGTCAACGACGGTGCCGCCGACTCTACGGTCGCGCACACCACGGTCACCGTGACGCCGACCAACGACGCGCCAGTCGCGACCGACGAGACCTTCAACGGCACGAGCAGCGCGGTGGGCAACACCACGTTGGGCGTCAACGACACCAACAACCACGGGGGCGCCGCCGACGGCCGCATCGCGACCCCGGACCCGACCGACACCTCGCCGGTCACCGACCGCCCGCACAAGGCGATCACCGGCGACATCATGTCGAACGACAACGACCCGGAGTCGTCGAACGGCGCGCTGACGGTCACACCTGGCACCTTCGCGACCAACGACGGTGGGACGGTCACCCTCGAGGCCGACGGCGACTTCAACTTCGAGCCGGCTCCCTCCACCAGCTGCACCGACACCAGCGACTTCTTCGACTACGTCGTCCACGACAACGCCGGCACCGCCCCGGGCACCGACACCGGCCGCGTCACGATCGCGATCACCGGCTGCGTCTGGTACGTCAACAACGACGACGCCGAGGGCAACAACGGCACCTCCGAGAAGCCGTTCAACACCCTGGCCCAGGCCGAGACCGCGTCCGGCAACAACCACTACACCTTCGTCTACGACGGCAACAACGGCACGCTCGGCTACGACACGGGAATCAACCTGAACCCGGGCGAGAGCCTCATCGGAGAGGCCGCGGCCCTGACAGTCGGGACCGACACCCTGCACAACGTGGACGCGGCCAACAAGCCATCGCTCACGAACCTCAATGCTGATGTGGTGACGCTGGCGACCGGTAACACCGTGAAGGGTCTCGGCATCGATCCGCAGGGAACCGGTGGCGGCATCTTCGGCGGCACGGCTGCGGTCGCCACCGGAACGATCGACGACGTGGACATCATCGATTCGGGCACGGCGGGATCCGACCCCAGCCTCCAGCTCACCGGCACGACCGGCAGCACCTGGAATATCTCGAACCTGACAGTTGACAGCAGCGGCGCCAGTGGCACGCCGCCGAGCACCGCGAAGGGCGTCGTCCTGAACGGCGCGGGCACGGTCAACTTCCTGTCGACGGGCATCATCTCCATCAACACCAAGGGCGCGGCCGCACTCGACGCTGACACCACGAACATGGGCGCTGGCAGCGTCTTCGACAGCATCATCGTCACGGCATCGGGCAGCGGCGGCATCAGGCTGTTCAATACCACCGGCACCACGACCCTCGGCGACGGCTCCGGGACGGACCTGAACCTGACGACTACCTCGGGCGCGACGGCGGCGCTGCTCATCAGCTCCGGCGGGACAGTCTCGGTGCCCGGTGCGGGCACGGCGAACATCTCGGCCACCGGCGGACCGGCGATCGACGTCACCGGCACGCCCGGCATCTCGCTGAACCTGGACGACGTCGACTCCACCAACAGCACCACCGACGGCATCAAGCTCAGTGGCCTCGGGACCGGCACGTTCTCGGCCAACAGTGGCAGCACCATCGGCGGAGCCGCCGGCACCAGCTTCAATGTCTCAGGAGCCTCATCCGGCAACATCACCTTCCCCGGCAACCTCAGCAACGGCGCCGGTCAGGCGCTGACCGTCAGCGGCCGGACCGGCGGCACGGTGGATATCACCGGGACCATCAGCGACACCAGCGACGCCGGCGGCGGGATCCTCGTCACCACCAACACCGGCGGTATCACGAACATCACCGGCGCCGTCACCGTCAATACGACGACTGCCGGCAGTCCGACCCAGAACAACGCCGTCGTCATGAGCGCCAGCGATGGGCACACGCTCAACATCACCGGCGGCGCGCTGGACATCGACACGACCACTGGCAAGGGTCTCGAAGCCACCACCAGCGGCACCCTCAACGTCACCGGCTCGGGGAACACGATTGACACCGGGTCCGGCAAGGGCCTCAACGTGACCGACACCGACGTCGGAGGCTCCCCGCTCGCCTTCGAGCACATCTCCGGGAACGGCGCGAACGCGGGCATCGTGCTGAACAACACGGGTTCCAACAACGCGCTCACGGTTGCCAGCAGTGGGTCCGGGACGTGCACGAACGCCGACACGAGCGGGTGCACCGGTGGCGTCATCCAGAGCACCACCGGCGCGGACGACGCCAGCGCGACCCCGGTCGGCACAGCCGTCGTGCTCAACAACACCAAGGGTGTGTCACTCACGCGGATGCGCCTCGCGAACAACTCGAACTACGGCATGCGTGCCAGCAACGTCAGCGGCCTGACGTTCAACAACGGCGTCGTGAACGGTACGAACGGGAATGCCACCGCGAACGACACTCTCTTCCGGGAGAGCAGCCTTCGGTTCACCGAGGTGACCGGTGCGGTGACGATGAACAACACCGATGTCGCCGGTGGATACTTCTCCAACCTGCAGTTCATCAACACCGCCGGTCCGGCCATGACCGCAAGCCTGAACGGGTTCAACAGCCTCGCCATGAACCAGGCGCTAGGCGGGGACAACGCGGTGCTGATCGAGGGCACCGGAACGGCGACGACGAACGTGAACTGGCAGAACGGCTCGGTCACCTCCGCGCGAGGCTCGATGTTCGAGTACATCGGCGATGGCACCGGCGGAGGAAGCCTGACTCTGACCAACAACTCCTTCATCAACGGCAACCCGCTGGCGAACCAGTCCACGGGCGGCGGCGGCGTGGCCCTCGTGGCCGGGGCCAAGGGCACGGCGACGATGGACATCCAGAACAACACGGTCCAGAACGCCAAGACGAACGCGGTCACCATCATCAAGAGCCACGACATCGGCGGCGCCAGCGGCAGCTTCAGCGGCACGATCAACAACAACACGGTTGGCACCGCCGGAACCGCGAACTCCGGCTCGTCCGAGGGCGACGGGTTCGAGATCACGAACGAGGGCACGGGCAACATGAGCCTCGCCGTGACGAACAACCACGTCCATCAGATCAACTCGAGCGGATTCCAGTTCGTCGCCGGCGCCGGCATCGCCTCGAGCGGGCAGTTCAACATCAACTTCTCCGGCAACTCGGTCGACAACCCTGGCAACAACGGGAGCATCACCCTGCTCCAGAGCGTCCGGATCGACAGCGGCGTGACATCTGGCGACACGTTCCAGACCTGCGCCAACTTCGGAGCCAACACCATCACGGGCTCCAGCGACGCCCCCAACAAGGACTTCCGCCTGGTCGTCAACCAGAACACGACGATCAGGCTGCCGGGCTACGCCGGCGGCACGACGGACGGCGCGGCCGTGGCCGCCTTCGTGGCCGGGAAAGTCGGCGGGGGCGCGCAGGGGACCGCCGTCGCCAACGCACCCGGCACGTTCACCGGCACCGGAACCACCTGCCCCTGACCACCACCGCCGCCTGACCACCAGCGGACCAAACAGGAGACCCACGCATGGCAGAACCGTTCTTGTCCGAAATCAGGATCTTCTCGTTCGCCTTCGCGCCCAAGGGCTGGGCGCTGTGCAACGGTCAGCTGCTGCCGATCAACCAGAACCAGGCACTCTTCTCGCTGCTCGGCACGACGTACGGCGGCAACGGGCAGGTCAACTTCGCCCTGCCCGACCTGCGCGCACGGGCCCCGATCCACGTCGGTCAGGGTCACACCCTCGGTGAGCGCGGCGGCGAGCAGGCCCACACGCTGTCGATCGCCGAGATGCCGACGCACGTCCACGCTGTCAACGCGTCGACCGTCGACACCGGCGGGATCGACAACCCGGCCGGCCAAGTCCTCGGGAGTGCGAACAACCTCTACCACTCGCCCAGCAACCTGGCGTCCATGAATCCGGGCACCATCACCAACACCGGGGGTAGCCAGGCCCACCAGAACATGCAGCCGTTCCTGACGCTGAGCTTCGGGATCGCGCTGCAGGGCATCTTCCCGAGCCCGAACTAAGGAGGGACGATGGCGCAACCGTACGTGGGTGAGATCCGGATGTTCGCGGGGAACTTCGCGCCCGCGGGGTGGATGTTCTGCGAGGGGCAGCTGCTCCCGATCTCCGAGAACGAGACCCTGTTCCAACTCATCGGCACGACCTACGGCGGCGATGGGCAGAGCACCTTCGCGCTGCCGGACCTGCGCGGCCGAATCCCGATCCACCAGGGCAACGGATTCACCCTCGCCGAGTCGGGAGGAGTGGAGTCGGTCACCCTCACCGTCCAGCAGACCCCCGCGCACAACCACGCGGCAATAGGTGCGCAGGTCACCGGCAACCAGACGACTGCCACGGGTGCCGTGCCTGCCAACTCGGTGACGATCACGCCGTACCTCAACACCCCGCCGGACGCGGCGTTCAAGGCAAACGCGATCGGACCTGTCGGCGGCAGCCAGCCGCACACGAACTTCCAGCCCTATCTCTGCTTCAACTACATCATCTCGCTGTTCGGCATCTTCCCGAGCCCGACCTAGGAGCCCGCATTGGCCGATCCATTCGTGGCAGAGGTCCGCATCTTTCCGTTCAACTTCGCCCCCAAGGGTTGGGCGTGGTGCGACGGCCAGATCCTGCCGATATCTCAGAACACCGCGTTGTTCTCGCTGCTCGGCACGATGTACGGCGGCAACGGCCAGTCGACATTCGCGCTGCCCGACATCCAGGGCAGCGCGGTCATGCACCCCGGCCAGGGCCCGGGCCTCAGCGAACACTTCCAGGGCGAGGAGAGTGGCAGTGAGACCGTGACGCTCCTCCAGAGCGAGATGCCGGCCCACAGCCACGCGATGATGGGCGCCACTCAGGACCCGGCGCTCGCGAAGCTCGTGAACCCCAACGCCTCGTGGGCGCTGAGCCAGGGAGGGGGCATCTACCAGGCCACGTCCGACACCCAGCTCGCCCCCGAGGCCGTCGCCCCCGCCGGCGGCAGCCAGCCGCACAACAACATGCAGCCCTACCTGACCTTGAATTTCAACATCGCCCTGCAGGGCGTCTTCCCGCCCCGGACCTGACCGCGATGACCAGCCCGGCTCCCAGCAACGCGACCACAGAGGTCGCGCTGCGCCCGGTCACCGACGCCGACAGCGACTTCCTGGTCGGCGTCTACGGGTCGAGCCGGGACGAGGAGCTGTCGCAGGTGGAGTGGGCGCCAGGGCAGCGCGAGGCGTTCATCCGGATGCAGTTCGACGCCCAGGACGCGGACTACCGCAAGCACAACCCCGACGGCAGCTTCGACGTGATCGAGGTCGAGGGCCGGCCAGCCGGTCGGCTGTACGTCGACCGCCGACCCGGAGACATTCGCATCGTGGACATCTCGCTGCTGCCCGAGTTCAGGGGCGCAGGGATCGGGAAGCGGCTCATCGAGCAGCTGATGGACGAAGCGGCCGCCTCGGGCCGCATCCTCAGCATCCATGTCGAGATCCACAACCGGGCGGCTCACCTCTACGAACGGCTGGGGTTCGTCGTGGCGGCCGAGCGCGGCGTGTACCGCCGCATGGAGTGGAGCCCGCAGTGAGCGACGCGACCACCTTTGATCGGTCAGGCGAACGCGGCCTCGTACCGCATCTGGTCGTCCTGCGGGCCGAGGGGCACCAGGAACAGCGGGAGCTCGCCGAGCTCGGCGTTGGTGACCTCGTAGGTGCCCTGCGGCAGGAAGCGCGTCGCTGGGCCACGGAACATCAGCGAGAACTGCAACCGCTCCTGGCCCTCAGGCCCAGGCCCTCCGAGCTCGTCACCCAACGACAATTCGGCGAGAACCAGCGCCAGGGGTGGTCCGTCGTCTACCGTCACGTGGAAGGGTTCGCCGACTCGTCCGGAGAAGTCGTCAGGGGTCAGCCAGTCCAGTCGCGCCACCAGTCAATGCTAGTGCCACCCAGGAGCACCCCATGAGAGAGACTTCACGCCGCGCTCTGCTGGTCGCGAGCGCCTCGGGGGTGATGGCGGCGCCGTTCGTGCGAATGGCCGAGGCCTCAGCGGCAGCCACCACAAGGAGTGGCCTCTACGCCCGGAAGCGCTTCACCTCGCTGCGACGCAAGACCTTCCGGCTCGAGTCCGGCTCTCGGCACTGGCGGGTCAAGCTGACCAAGGTGCGCAACCTGCCCAACACGCGCCGCGGTGACCAGCACAGCTTCAGCCTCACTTTCAGCTGCCGGTCCGCCGGGCCGGAGCAGGGCAGCTATGTGCTCCGCCGCGCGGGCTTCCGGCCGACGACGCTGTTCCTGGTGCCGAGCGACGCAGGCCGGCACACCCTCGAGGCCGTCGTCTTCCGCAAGCCCTGACCGTCTTAGGGTCGGGGCATGACCGACGACCTCCGCGCAACGGTGCGCGACCTGATGCCCGCCCTCCGCTCCGACCTCGAGGACCTGGTCCGGATCCAGTCGGTGAGCGCCGACCCTGCGCGGACCGGCGAGGTGTGGCGGTCCGCGGACGCGGTGGCCGACCTGTTCCGGGCCGAGGGGTTCGCGGAGGTCGACATCGTGAGCACCGACGGCGGCGCGCCGGCGGTGATCGCGCACAAGGCCGGGCCTGAGGGTGCCCCGACGGTGCTGCTGTACGCGCACCACGACGTACAGCCCGAGAACGACCACGCCGACTGGGACTCGCCGCCGTGGGAGCCGACCGAGCGGGATGGGCGGCTCTACGGCCGCGGTGCCGCCGACGACAAGGCCGGGATCGTCGCGCACCTCGGTGCGATCCGGGCGTTCGGCGACGCGCTGCCGGTCAACGTCGTGATGTTCGTCGAGGGCGAGGAGGAGGTCGGCTCCGACTCCCTGCCCGCGCTGCTGAAGGAGCACCAGGAGAGGCTCCGCGCCGACGTCATCGTGATCGCCGACTCGGGCAACTGGGACATCGGGGAGCCGGCGCTGACCACCTCGCTGCGCGGTCTCGTCCGCGCCGACATCGAGGTGCGCACCCTCGGACACGGCGTCCACTCCGGCATGTGGGGCGGCCTGGTGCCCGACGCGATCATGACGCTGAGCCGGGTGATCTCGAGCCTCTACGACGACGCCGGCAACGTCGCGGTCGCTGGGCTCTTCCAGGGGCCGGCGGCCGACGTGGAGTACCCCGAGGAGCGGCTGCGCGCGGAGTCGGGCGCCCACGGGTCGGTCGAGTGGATCGGCGACGGCCCGGTCGTCGAGCGGCTCTGGACCCGCCCGGCCCTCACCGTCACCGGCCTCGACGCCCCCAAGGTGGACGGCGCCAGCAACACCCTGGTCCCGATGGCGCGGGCGAAGCTCAGCCTCCGCATCGCGCCCGGCGACAACACGGCGAACGCCGTCGAGTGCCTGCGCAAGCACTGCGAGGCGCACGTGCCCTGGGGTGCCCAGCTCACCTTCACGGTGGTCGACACCGGCGAGCCCATCCGGATCGACGCGACCGGTCCGGCGTACGACGCGGCGCGGGCGGCGTTCCAGGAGGCCTGGGACGGCGTCGCCCCCGTTGACATGGGGGTCGGTGGGTCGATCCCGTTCATCGCCGAGTTCCTGCAGGCCTTCCCCGAGGCCTCGGTGCTCGTCACCGGCGTCGAGGACCCAGACACCCGCGCCCACGGCGCCAACGAGGGTCTCCACCTCGCCGAGTTCGAGCGCGTCGTACTCGCGGAGACCCTCCTGCTGCGCAACCTCGCGGCGGGATAGTCCCAGACGTTTCCAACACGCCCTGAGCGAGCCCTATGTACGGATCGTCTGGGACTATCGGGCCGGGGCGAGCCGTTGTGCATAAACAGAACTGACCTACTACAGTTAGCGGATGCTCCATCCCGAGGTCCACGACGTCGTCCCTCCGGCTGGGCCGAGGTCCGATCCGGAGCCGGCCAGGAGCGACGTGGCCGTCATCGGGGGCGGGGCCAGCGGGACGCTGACCGCGATCCACCTGATGGCCTCGCGGGCGCACGACCTCACCGTGACGGTGTACGACGGGTCGGGCGAGCTCGGGAAGGGGCTCGCCTACGGCACCACCGACCGCCGGCACCTGCTCAACGTCCGCTCGCGGCACATGAGTGCCTTCCCCGACATCCCCGGCGACCTGGTCGAGTGGGCCAGGCAGACCGGGCGGCAGTGCGACGCCCAGGCGTTCCTGCCCCGGCGCGACTACGCGGCGTACCTCCGCGAGACGCTGGAGCGGCTGCGTGACGACCGGTTCGCGTTCCGTGCCGAGCGGATTCTCGACGTGGTGCCCGTCGGCGGCGGCTTCGAGCTGCACGCCTCGGGCGGCCGGGTCACCCGGGCCAGCGCGGTGGTGCTGGCGCACGGCAACCAGCGCCCCGCCCCGCTGGCCACCGACGGCGTACCGCTGCCGGAGGCGCGCTGGCACCTGCCCGACCCGTGGGACCTCGACCGGCTGACCGCGCTCGCGCCGGACGCCGTGGTGGCCCTCGTCGGCACCGGGCTCACCGCGGTCGACGCCGCGATCACGCTGCTGGACGACTCCCCGGACCGGCGCGTGGTGATGGTGAGCAGGCACGGCCTGCTGCCCGCCGCGCACATCGAGCAGAACTCCACCGCGTGGCTGAGCCCGGTCCCGACCGGGCCGGTCACCGCCGACCAGCTCGCCGACCTGCTGCGCGACCAGGTCGCCGCGGCCCGGCGGCAGGGCGTCGACTGGCGCCCCGTCGTCGACGGCCTCCGGGCGCCGACCCAGGGGCTGTGGCAACGGCTCCCTCTCGACGAGCGGCGCCGGTTCCTCGCGTCGTACGCGCGCGAGTGGGAGGTACGCCGGCACCGGATGGCCACCGACGTCGCCGCCCGCCTGGACGGCTACGGAGACGACGGCCGGCTGCAGGTGCTCGACGGCGGCGTGGCCGCGGTCACCGACCACGGCCCGCGCTGCGAGCTGGCGCTACCGGCGCTGCCGGACACCCTCTTCGTGGACGCGGTGGTCAACTGCACCGGCCCGATGACCGACGTGTCGCGCAGCAGCGACCCGCTGCTGCAGGCCCTGGTCGGCCGCGGCGTGGTCGTTCCCGACCCGCTCCAGCTGGGCATCGCGTGCACACCCGAGGGCGAGGTGCTCGACGTCTCCGGGCAGGTCGTGCCGGGTCTGCACGTCGTCGGCCCACCCCGCAAGGGCACGCTCTACGAGACCACCGCGGTCCCGGAGATCCGCGATCAGGCCGCCGCGCTCGCCCAGCGCCTGCCGGAGCGGGTGCGAGGGCGCCTGCCTGCGTGATCAGATGAGGCCGTGCGCGTCGCGGTTTTCATCGGCTCCTCGCCCGGGACACTCCGTCACCAGGAGGCCGCCGCCGCGCTGGCGGAGGGCCTGGTCGCTCGCCGGATCGGAATCGTGTACGGCGGCGCACAGGTCGGCCTGATGGGACTGGTCGCCGACACCGCACTGGCGGCGGGCGGCGAGGTGATCGGCGTGATCCCGCGACAGCTGGTCGACCGGGAGATCGCGCACCGCGGCCTCACCCGCCTCATCGAGGTCGACTCGATGCATGAGCGCAAGGCACAGATGGCCGAGCTCGCCGACGCGTTCGTGGCGCTTCCCGGCGGCGTCGGCACCCTCGAGGAGCTGTTCGAGGTCTTCACCTGGGCGCTGCTCGGCATCCACGACAAGCCGGTGGCGCTGCTCGACCCGGACGGCTACTACGACCCGCTGGTCGAGCAGCTGGACCGGATGGTCACCGAGGGTTACCTCGCCCTCGGCCTGCGCTCCGCGTTGGGCCGGGTCAGGGACGTGGACGAGCTGCTGGCGCGCTTCGACTGGTGAACTGCCTGAGCCCTAGATGGTGAAGGTGGCGATGCAGGCCTTGTCCGCGCTCGGTGCCGAGAAGGTCATGACGACACCGCCCGCACCGCTCGTGACACCGTCACAGGTCGCGCCGGACCAGCTCGTGAACGGAAGCACGGCCGTCGCGCTCAGCGTGACGGTTCCGACCCCTGCATCGACCAGGCAGTCGCCGGCACCCGTGACCGGGTTGCTAGGGGTGCACGTCCCGTTCGTGGCGACGCCGGCGACCATGCCGGTCGCGGGGACGTGGATGGACCAGCTGACCATCACCTGCTTGACGAACGTCGCGGTGCACGACTTGTTGGACGTCGGGTTGGTGAACGTGATCGCTCCGCCGGCGCCGCTGGTGAAGCCGGTGCACGTCGCGCCGGTCCACGCGCCGAAGCGGTAGCTGGAGGCGGGGGTGGGCGTGAACGTGACCTTGCCCGTGCCCGGGGTCGGGAAGGTGCACGTGGTGACGGCGCAGCTGCCGCCGGTGACGCCGCTGGCCGCGACGGAGCCGCCGGTGCCGGCCGTGGCGGAGACGGTCAGCGACCCAGTGACCGTCACGGTGCCGGTCGAGCCCTTGCAGTTGTTGGTCTCCTTGCGCTCGCGGACCGCGCCGCCCGAGTCCGAGCACACGACGACGTGGTACGCGCCGGGGACCACGGAGGACGGCACCGCGAACGTGCCGCCCACCAGCTTGTCCTTCTTCGGCTTTATCTTGCCGACCGCGGCGGTGCCCAGGGTGGTGTCGTCGCCGCTCTGCCTGGTGTCGGCGGACAGGTAGAACGCGGCCACGCTGGCAGGCGCCTTCTTGGAGCCCTTGTTCTTCACCGTCGCGCCCGCGGTGACCTTGCCGGAGGCGAACGACGCAGAGACCTTCTTGGTCACCAGCTCGGCCCGCGGCTTGGGCGGCTTGGCGTGGGCGGGAGCCGCGACAACCACCCCGAGAGCCGTGGTCGAGAGAGCGGCGACGAGGACCAGGCTGAGCTTTCGCATTCCGGGAACGTACTCGCCAGGGCTGGGGCAAGTCGTGATTCTCAGGATTTCCGTGGTCACCCGGCCGGCAGGAAGACCCGGAACGTGCTGCCTGCGCCGAGCACGGAGTCCACCTCGATCCGGCCCAGGTGCCGGGTCACGATCCGGTCGACGATGGTGAGGCCCAGCCCGGTGCCGGCCTGGGCCTTGACCTCGGGCAGGTCCGACCGGAAGAACTCGCGGAACAGCTGACCCCGGTCCGCGGGTGAGATCCCGAGGCCGTGGTCCTCACAGCTCAGCACGATCCACTGCTCGTCGCGGGACAGCCTGAGGGTGACCGTGGAACCGACGTGGGAGTACTTCATCGCGTTGCTGAGCAGGTTGGTGACCATGATGTCCAGCTCGGCGGGGTCGCCGATCGCGACGATGTCGCCCGGGTCGCCCTCGACGGCCATCCTGATCCGGCGCTGGTCAGCGATCGACGTGAGGTTCACGACGTCCTCCACCACGTCCCGCAGGAACACCGGACGGGTGAGCAGCGGCAGGTGCGGGTCGCCCACCCTGGCGAGCAGCAGCAGGTCCTCGACCACGCGCACCAGCCGTACGGCGCCGCGGTCCACGGCCGCGAGCACCGC
>JAWWPK010000426.1:0-2731 GCA_033854925.1 Nocardioidaceae bacterium
CGTCGAGCGACAGCACCTGCTCGGCGTGTGGCGGGTTCACGGCCATGCGGCGGACGATCTCCATCTCCTCGGCCATCGAGGGGTGCCCGACGACGACCTTGAGCAGGAACCGGTCGCGCTGCGCCTCCGGAAGGGGGTAGACGCCCTCGCTCTCGATCGGGTTCTGCGTCGCGAGGACGAGGAAGGGCTTGGGCAGCGGGTAGGTCGTACCGCCGATCGAGACCTGCCGCTCCTGCATCACCTCGAGCAGGGCGGACTGCACCTTCGCGGGTGCGCGGTTGATCTCGTCGGCGAGCACCAGGTTCGCGAACACCGGCCCCAGCTCGACGTCGAACGCCTCCCGGGACGGCCGGTAGATCCGTGTCCCGACGATGTCGGACGGCACCAGGTCGGGGGTGAACTGCAGCCGGACGCTCGACCCGCCGACCACCGTCGCCAGGGTCTCCACCGCGAGGCTCTTCGCCACACCGGGCACACCCTCGAGCAGGCAGTGCCCGCGGGCCAGCAGCGCGACCAGGATCCGCTCGACCATGCGGTCCTGGCCGACGACGACCTTCTTGACCTCCATCAGCGCCCGCTCGAGCGACGCGGCGGGGTCGGTGTCAGAGGTCCTGCGTACGGGGCTCATGGCCCTATGAGACACCCGGGAGTGTGAGACCAGAGTGAGAACTTCCTGTGAGGTCGCTGTGCATCCGGGCCGGCCTCACCAGGGGTGGTCGGCCGCACTCACGACCACGAGGCGCTGCGTGGCGCGGGTGACGGCGACGTAGAGCGAGCGGAGTCCGGCGGCGGTCTCGGTCGCGATGTGCTCCGGCGAGACCACGACGCAGCCGTCGAACTCCATCCCCTTCGCCTGCCAGGTGTCGAGGACCTGCAGCCGCGGGTCATCGCCGAGCAGGTCCCGCAGCGACGTGACGTCCGCTGCGGTGGCCACCACTCCGACCGTCCCCGTGACCTGGCCCAGCAGCTCGTCCACGGCGATACGGGTCGAAGCCGGGACATCGGCGAGACCGGTGCGTACGACGGGGGCGACCCCGGTCGAGCGGACTGCCGCCGGCGGTGTCGCCTCGGGGTCGATGCGGCGCAGGACCGTCGCGGCCAGGTCGGCGATCTCGGTCGAGGTGCGGTAGTTGGTCGTGAGCTCGTGCCGTCGTACGCGCCGCTTGCCCGCCACCGCGATGACCGCCTCCTCGGTCTCGGCCGGATCCGGCCAGACCGACTGGGCCCAGTCGCCGACGACTGTCCAGGTGCCCGAGCGCGCCCGCCGACCGAGCGCCCGCCACTGCATGGGCGAGACGTCCTGCGCCTCGTCGACGACGACGTGGGCGTAGTCACGGTGCGCCTCGTCGGCGGACAGGTCGCGCTGTGCCCGGAAGGTCCGATCGGCGAAGGTGGTCACCTCGCCGTAGTCGTCCGGCACCGGTTCGTCATCCTCCGGCTCCGGCGGCAGAGGTGGCTCACCGAGCAGCTCGTGCAGCTCGTCCAGCAGCACGGCGTCCGCGGCCGTCAGGTCCGAGCCCGCCCATGAACCGGTGAGCAGGGCCGCCTCGTCGTCGGTCAGGATCCCGGCCGGGATGCGGAGGTCGCCGGAGCGCAGCCGGTCGAAGACCTCGTGCCGGTCCAGGATCGGCCAGAACCGCTCGAGGGCGTGCATGAAGGCCCCGTCCTCGCGCAGGTCGTGGGCCGCCTCCTCGCGCAGCTCGTCCTTCACCCGGTCCGTCCAGTCCTCCGCGCCGGCAGCCCGGATCCACGCGCGCACCACGAGGTTCACCAGGGCGGTCGCGGCCTGGCCGCGCAGCGAGTTGTGGCTGCGCGGAGAGCGCTCGATCTGGGACCGGCGGGTTGCCTGCTCCCGGCCGGGAACGGTCACAGAGCGCCCGCGGAACACGATGCTGACGTCCTCGAGCCGCGGGTGGCCGGCGGTCTTCGCTGCCTTGCGAAGCACCTCGGCCATCCGCAGGGACCCCTTCACCGCGGCAACGGCAGGGGCATCGCGCGCGGTCACCTTCACGTCCGGCACGAACGTCTCGAGGGACACCAATCGCACCGACGTCTCGCCGAGGGTCGGCAGGACGTGGCTCACGTAGTCGACGAACACCGGCGACGGACCGACGACGAGCACGCCGCGTCGGGAGAACCGCTCGCGGTGCGTGTACATGAGATAGGCCACCCGATGCAGGGCAACCGCGGTCTTGCCCGTCCCCGGCCCGCCGGTCACCAGCAGCACGCCGTCGTCCGGCGCGCGGACAGCCTCGTCCTGCTCCCGTTGGATCGTCGCGACGATGTCGCGCATCCGGCCGGTCCGCTCCTTGGACAGCGCGGCCAGGAAGGCCCCGTCGCCGACCACGGTCGTCCCGACGAGCGCCCCTGCCTCCTCGGGAGCGAGCAGCTCGTCCTCGACTGCCACGACCCGATCCGCCTTGCACGTGATCGTGCGCCGTCGTACGACGTCGTCGGGCTGTGCCGCTGTTGCCTGGTAGAAGGCTGCCGCGGCCGGCGCCCGCCAGTCGACGACCAGGGCGTGCTGCTCCTCCGTCCGGACGCCGACCCGGCCGATGTGGTGCACCGTGCCGTCCTGGCGGTCGAGCCGGCCGAACACCAGGCCGTCGGCTGCGGCGTCGAGAGCGGCGCGGCGACCTGCGAAGTGCAGCACCGTGACATCGCGCTCGTAGACCGCCTGCGGTGTGCCGCCACCCCCGCGCAGCCCGGCCTCCTCTGCCGCGGACGTCTC
>JAWWPK010000427.1:0-16588 GCA_033854925.1 Nocardioidaceae bacterium
CGAGTCAGCGGGGCTCGGTGAAGCCGGCGAAGTGGGCCGGCTCGACGCGTGTGGAGATGGCCCGGCCGAACTCGCACATCTCTTCGATGAAGTCGACGCCGTCGAGCCGGTCCAGGCTCTCGGGGGACAGATGGCCGACACCGAGCTCCTCGAGGCTGGCCGGGTGCGTCTCGGCGTCGTACCGGACGTAGCTGAACAGCGGCTCGGCCATCAGCCCGGCGCCACCGACCAGGTCCCCCAGCTCATTGTCCAGCCGTGGCCCGGCCCGGCACTCGCCGAGCACCCGGCACAGGTAGTCGTTCTGGACCGCGGCGCTGTGGATCAACGCCTCCGGGACCTGGCTGGCATAGCTGAGGAGGTTGAGGTCCTCGGCGCGCAGGTCGATCTGGAGCCGCTCGCTGCCGCCGGTCCCGACGCTGACCAGCAGGAGCTCGTCGCGGCCGGTCGGCCAGCCCAGGTGGTACGCCGGGAGCGTGGCCATGAGCACCAGCTGGAGCGCCGGGTTGTTGAGCGTGGTCACGGCACCGTCGCTGAACACGAACGTCCGGCCGCCGACGGCGACCTCCTCGGGCACGAAGAACGTGGGTGCCGCGGAGCTCGCGCGGATCAGCTGCCACAGCGGCAGGTCGAGGTTGGACACGCGCGGACCCTCGTCGTCGCGGCGCTGGTTGTACTTCCCCTCGGGATTGCTGCTCACCGGCCACGGCGAGCCGGTGCTGGTGTTGCGCATCCCGAGCAGGAGCAGGCAGCGCAGGTCCGGTGAGCCGAGAGTGCGGTGGTCCCCGAACTCGTGGCGCAGGACGGTCTCGATGCCGGCCTCGTCGTAGCGCGCCCGGACCAGGTGGAACAGACCGGCACGGGTGAAGATCGCGCGCATGTTCTCGCGATAGAGCTGCTGGATCCGGCTCACCGGGAGCCCGATCGCCACCGCGCCCGCGATGATCGCGCCGGTGCTGGTGCCGCCGACGTAGTCGAACCAGTCGCCGAGGACCAGCTCCGGGTCACCGGTCTCGTCGCGCAGCAGTCGCTCGATCCGGGCGAGCACCTCGAGGGCCACGACCCCCCGGACGCCGCCACCGTCGATGCTGAGGAGCTTGTGGGGCACCGGGCCAAGGTACGACGTCGCGACTCGCCGCCCGTACTGTTGACGTCATGGAGACGGCCCTGCCCGCATCGGCCGCCGACGTCGCCGAGCGCCTCGGCGACACCGGCTACCTGTGCGACGACGCGTTGGCGACCGTCACCTTCCTGGCGCTGCGGATGGAGCGGCCTTTGCTGGTCGAGGGTGAGCCGGGCACCGGAAAGACCGCGCTGGCCGAGGCCATCGCGGAGGCGCTCGAGCTGCCGCTGGTCCGGCTGCAGTGCTACGAGGGGATCGACGCCACGCAGGCGCTCTACGACTGGGACTTCCCGCGCCAGATCCTGCACCTGCGCGCGCTCGAGGCGGCAGGCTCCGGGACCGACGTGGAGGAGGCCGAGAAGAGCCTGTACGACGAGCGGTTCCTGCTCGCCCGGCCGGTGCTGGCCGCGCTGCAGCAGTGCCAGGCGTTCCTTCTCGTCGACGAGGTGGACCGGGCCGACGACGAGTTCGAGGCGTTCCTGCTCGAGGTGCTCTCGACGTACCAGGTGAGCATCCCCGAGCTCGGCACCGTGGCCGCCGCGACGCCGCCGATCGTGGTGCTGACCTCCAACCGCACCCGCGAGCTGCACGATGCTCTCAAGCGACGTTGTCTCTACCACTGGATCGAGCACCCTGGCCTCGAGCGCGAGGTGCAGATCGTCCGCACCCGGGCGCCCGAGGTGTCCGAGGAGCTGGCCCGCCAGGTCGTCGGCGTGGTGCAGCAGCTGCGCGACGTCGGCCTGCAGAAGCCGCCGGGCGTCGCGGAGACTCTCGACTGGGCCCGGGCGCTGCACCACCTCGGCACCACGACGCTGGACCTCGAGTCGTCGGCCCGCACGCTGGGCGCGCTGGTGAAGTACCGCGAGGACTCCCAGCGGGTGCAGCAGGCGCTGGACCAGATGCTGCGGGCATGAACACGCCGTGACCGACACCATCCGCGAGCCCGACGAGATCCTGCTCGGTTTCGCGCGGGCGCTCCGCGCCGCCGGAGTCCCGGTCACCCAGGACCGCGCGCAGGGCTTCCTGGCCGCGGTGGCAATGGTCGGTCTCCACGACGCCGCGGCGACGTACGTCGCGGGCCGGGCCACGCTCTGCGCCTCACCGGACGACCTGGCCCGCTACGACCAGGTGCACGAGGCGTACTTCAACGCGCGCGACGGGCTGCCCCGGCCGCGGCCGCAGGAGGAGGGCGTCCCGTCGTTCGCCGGGCTCCCGCTGGCCGAGGGCGACGGGGATGCTGCCGGTGAGAGCGACGACCCCGTGGTCCGGGCGATGGCCAGCGACACCGAGGTGCTTCGGCACCGCGACGTGGCAGCCCTGTCCGCGGCGGAGAAGGCGCGGCTGGCCGGCATGTTCGCCACCCTGCGGCCGCGTCCCCCGCGGCGGCGTACCTCCCGCCACCAGCGCTGGCACCGCGGCACCATCGACGCGCCACGCACCCTGCGGGCCAGCCTGCGGCACCTGGGCGAGCCTGCGGAGATCGCGTGGCGGCGGCGCGGGAACAAGCCGCGCCGCGTCGTCCTTCTGGTTGACGTGTCCGGTTCGATGAGCGGGTACGCCGATGCGCTGCTCCGCCTCGCCCACCGCTTCACCCAGGGCTCGGCCGCCCTCGGGGGTGTTGTGGAGACGTTCACCGTCGGCACCCGGCTCACCCACGTCACCCGGGCCCTGCGCGGCAAGGACGCCGAGCGCGCGCTGATCGCGGCCGGCGAGACCGTGCCCGACTGGTCGGGCGGGACCCGGCTCGGCGAGACGCTCAAGATCTTCATGGACCGCTGGGGGCAGCGCGGGCTTGCGAGGGGCGCGGTGGTCGTGGTGTTCAGCGACGGCTGGGAGCGGGGCGACCCGGCCCAGCTGGCCGAGCAGATGACCCGTCTGAAGCGGGTGGCGCACCGCGTCGTGTGGGTCAACCCGCACCGCGGCAAGCACGGCTACGAGCCGGTGCAGCAGGGTGTGCTGGCCGTGCTGCCCCACGTCGACGACTTCGTGGCCGGCCACTCCCTGGCCACCTACGCCGACCTCGTCGAGGTGGTCGCCCGTGCGTGACGTGCTGCCGGAGCTGATGAAGTGGTGGGACGCCGGCGAGACCATCGGCGTGGGCACCGTGGTCGCCACCTTCCAGTCCGCGCCCCGCCCACCCGGCGCTTCGATGCTGGTCGGCCCCGACGATACGGCGGTCGGCTCGGTGTCCGGTGGCTGCGTCGAGGGCGCTGTCTACGACCTGGCCCAGACCGTGGTGTCCTCCGGGACTCCGGTGCTGCAGCGCTACGGCGTGTCCGACGACGATGCCTTCGCGGTGGGGCTCACCTGCGGCGGCATCCTCGACGTCTACGTCGAGAAGGTGTCGAAGGAGACGTTCCCCGAGCTCGGCGAGATCGCCGCCGACATCGAGGCCGGCCGCCCGGTCGCCCTGGCCACCGTCATCGAGCACCCCGACCCGTCGTGGATGGGCCGGCGCCTCGTCGTACGCCCGGCCGGTGGGATAGTCCCTGACGATCGTGTAGGCGACACGCCGGTATCTGCTACCAGAACGTCTGGGACTATCCCGACGCTGGGGTCACCGAGGGCCGACGACGCGGTGCGGGACGACGCGATGGGGCTGCTGGCGGCGGGGCACAGCGCGACGCTGACCTACGGGCCGGACGGGGAGCGGCGGGGCGAGGGGATGCGGGTCTTCGTCTGGGCCTTCGCACCCAAGCCGCGGCTGCTGGTCTTCGGCGCCATCGACTTCGCGGCCGCGGTCGCGCGGGTCGGTGCTTTCCTCGGCTACCACGTCACGGTCTGTGACGCCCGGCCGGTGTTCGCGACGAACAGCCGGTTCCCGGAGGCAGACGACGTGGTCGTCGACTGGCCGCACCGCTACCTGAGCGCCGAGCACGAGGCCGGACGGATCGACCCGCGCACCGTGGTCACCGTCCTGACCCACGACCCGAAGTTCGACGTACCCCTGCTCGAGGTCGCGTTGCGCCTGCCCGAGGTCGCGTACGTCGGCGCGATGGGGTCGCGACGTACCCATGAGGACCGGGTGGCCCGGCTCCGCGAAGCCGGGTTGACCGAGGAGGAGCTCGGCCGGCTGTCCAGCCCGATCGGGCTCGACCTGGGCGCCCGGACGCCCGAGGAGACCGCGATCAGCATCGCGGCCGAGATCATCGCGGGCCGCTGGGGCGGCAGCGGGCAGCGTCTCGGCATCACCGACGGCCGGATCCACGGCGAGACGAACCCACTCGGATAGATCGCCAGTTTCTGGCAGGTCGGGCCGCGGCCGCAGGTCCACCATGACCGCACGAAGCTCCCCATGACGAAACAACTACGCGCTCTACGGCGCCAAGGTCGACGACAGCTGACCGGTGCCCGCGGTGGCCGTGCGGCGTAGCCTCGGCGGCATGGCCCGGGGTGAGCTGAGCACGAGGCGCCAGGACGCCGTGAAGGCGTGGACGACCTTCGTCGAGCACGGCGACGAGGTCGAGGCGCTGGTCCGTCCGGAGATCCTGACCTCGTGGACGCGGTCGGAGGCCGCGATCACCATCGACGTCAAGGAGGCGCCGCTCGCCGACGAGGCCGAGATCGCGGCGATCTGGCGGGACTCGCCGCTGCAGACGGCCGTGGAGACGGTCGAGCAGGACCTGCGCCGGACCGCCGAGGACGGCGACCTCGTCATCGCGATCACCGACGCGGACACCCGGATCCTGTGGACGTACGGCGGCCGGGTGATGCGCCGCAAGGCGGAGACCGTGAACTTCGTGGCCGGCGGCCGCTGGGACGACGAGTCGGTGGGCACCAACGCGCTCGACCTCGCCAACCGGCTGGCCGAGCCCGCCATGGTGTTCAGCGCCGAGCACTACGCCTCCATCGTGCACAACTGGGTCTGCTGGGCCGCACCGCTCCACGACCCCGTCACCGGGATCAAGCTCGGTGTCATCGACCTCTCGACCACCTGGGACCGCACCCACCCGATCGGGCTGGCCACCGCGCGGGTGATGGCCCGGCTGATCGAGACCGCGATGCCGCGCTCGGCGCACCACCCCTCGGCCCTGGCGGACGTGACCACGGACCCGGGTCTGGTGATGACGCTGCTCGGGACCGCCGAGACCTACCTCGACGGCCAGCGGCTGCTGCTCAACCGGCGCCAGACCGAGGTGCTCGCGCTGCTGGCGCTGCACCCCGAGGGCCTCTCGCTCGAGCAGCTGCACGCCATGCTTTACGGCGACCAGGCGATCACCTTCTGCACGCTCAAGGCCGAGGTCTCGCACCTCCGCGCGGCCCTCGGCGGGCAGCTCGGCTCGCGCCCCTACCGGCTGCTGATGCCGATCGCCACCGATGTCGAGCACGTCCTGGCACTGTTGCGCCGCGGCGAGGTCGGGGCGGCCGTCGACGCCTACGGTGGCGACCTGCTGCCCGGCACCAACTCCCCGGCCCTCTCCGAGCTCGCCGAGTACGTCGCCGTCGCGGTCCGCGAGGCGCTGCTGGTCAACCCCCAGCCGGATGCCGTGGTCCGCTACAGCGAGCTCGCGCCGTACGACTCCGAGGTGCTCGAGGTCTGCCTGGCCTCCCTCGATCGGGTCGGCGGCCACTCGCACCCCGCCGTACCCCTGCTCAAGGGCCGGCTCGCAGTCGCGCGTCGCTGAGGCCGGCCTAGCTGCGCCACTTGAGCACGATCAGGCTGACGATGTAGGACACGCCGCCGACCACGCAGATCAAGCCGTACGCACCGAGGTCGCCGTTGTGCCGCGCGGCGGAGACGATCTCTCCGACGATCGCGGCCGCCCCCATCGCGAGGCCGGCGTAGGCGGTCGCGTCCAGGTCGAGCCGGCGCTGTCGCTCGTCACCGCCGACCCGCATGATCGCGGCGACATCGCCGTCCCGGCCGGACCAGAGGTAGGCAGCCACGGTCGCCACCGCGTAGAACGCGACAAGCCCGAGCGCGAGCCCGTGGTCGCCGCCGATCCAGGTGGCGGCCGCGAGCCCGCCACCACCCACGAGCAGGACAGCTGCGGTCGCACCCCGGTGGCCGGTGGTCGTTGCGTAGGTCATGTCACTCTCCTTCGGCGATGAAGATGTCCTCAACGGATGAGTCGAAGTTCCGGGCGATGGCGAGAGCCAGCGGCAAGGACGGCAGGTAGCGGCCGTTCTCGATCGAGTTGATCGTCTGCCGGGAGACGCCGAGCGCCTTGCCGAGCTGCCCCTGGGACAGCCCCGCGGCCGACCGCAGCTCGCTGACCCGGTTCTTCATGTGGAAAGCATGCTTGACATATGGACGGGTGTCAAGCGTGCTTTCCACCGGGGCGGGCAACCGGCTGCCAACCTGCCCCTCCTAGCGTGACGAGCACCACAGCTGTGGCCGGATGCGAGCACGCACGAGGGAGAGCCCATGACGCGGATCAGCCTGACCGTCGACGGTGAGAAGGTCGCCGACGACGTCGAACCCCGGATGCTGCTGGTGCAGTACCTGCGGGAGAAGCTCGGCAAGACCGGGACCGTGATCGGCTGCGACACCAGCAACTGCGGCGCCTGCACGGTCCACCTCAACGGGCAGAGCGTGAAGTCCTGCAACGTGCTGGCGGTGCAGGTCGACGGCGCCGAGGTCACCACCATCGAGGGGCTCGCCACCAACGGTCAGCTGCACCCGGTGCAGGAGGCGTTCCGCGAGTGCCACGGCTTGCAGTGCGGCTTCTGCACGCCGGGGATGATCATGCAGAGCGTCGACCTGCTCAAGAACAACCCGCACCCCTCCGAGCAGGAGATCCGGCTCGGCCTCGAGGGCAACCTGTGCCGGTGCACGGGCTACCACAACATCGTCAAGGCCGTTCAGTACGCCGCGGAGCACAGCGGTGCCGAGAGCGAAGGGGCGCCGGCATGACCGCCGTCCAGGACGCGCCGGCTCCCGCGCTCGAGATCGGCCGCGACCGGCGCCGCAAGGAGGACCAGCGGCTGATCACCGGCCGCACCCGATGGACCGACAACCTCACCCTCCCGGGGATGCTGCACCTCGCGATGGTCCGCAGTCCGTTCGCGCACGCGACCATCAAGAGCATCGACGTCTCCGCCGCCAACGCGATGACCAACGTGGTCGAGGTCTTCACCGGCAAGGACTTCGGCGAGGAGCTCGGCGTCTGCATCAACGCCTGGCCGATCACGCCCGACCAGGTCACCCCCACCCACTCACCGATGCCCGCGGACCGGGTCGCCTTCGCCGGCGAGATCGTCGCCGTCGTCGTGGCCCGCAGTGCCGCGGAGGCCCGCGACGCTGCCGAGCTCGTGGACGTCGAGTACGACGAGCTCCCGGCCGCGCTCGACCTGAAGGAGTCGGCCGCGGACACGGTGCTCGCCCATCCCGACCTCGGCACCAACAAGTCCGCGCTGTGGATCTTCGACTCCGGCGAGGCCGGGACCGGCGGAAACGTCGAGGACGCCATCACCAAGGCCCGCGCCGACGGGATCGTGATCGAGCGGGAGTACCGCCAGCAGCGGCTGATCCCGGCGTTCATGGAGCCGCGCTCCGTCGTGGTCGACCCGACCGGCGAGCAGTACACGATGTGGTCGGCGACCCAGATCCCGCACATCCTGCGGTTCGCACTGGCCGCCACGACCGGGGTGTCCGAGTCGAAGATCCGGGTGATCGCCCCCGACGTGGGCGGCGGCTTCGGCGGCAAGCTCCAGGTCACGCCGGAGGAGTGGATCGCCTGGGCGGTCGGCCGGCGGATCAACAAGCCGGTCAAGTACACCGAGACCCGTTCCGAGTCGCTGATGAGCGCTCACCACGGCCGCGACCAGTGGCAGAAGCTGACCCTGGCCGCCGAGAAGGACGGCACGGTCACCGGGTTCAAGGTCGAGCTGACCGCCGACCTCGGGGCGTACGTCGCGATCGTCGGCGGCGGCGTACCGGTGCTGGGCGCGTTCATGTTCAACGCGATCTACAAGTTCCCGGCCTACCGCTTCGCGTGCCAGACCGTGCTCACCAACAAGACCTGGACCGACGCCTACCGCGGCGCCGGCCGGCCCGAGGCGACGTACGGCGTCGAGCGGATCATGGACGAGCTCGCGGCCGAGGTCGGTGTGGATCCACTCGCGATCCGCGAGAAGAACTGGATCAAGCACGAGGAGTTCCCGTTCACCACGGTGGCCGGCCTGCAGTACGACTCCGGCAACTACGAGGCCGCCACCGCCAGGGCCAAGGAGATGTTCGGGTACGACGAGCTTCGGGCCGAGCAGAAGCAACGGCGCGAGAGCAACGACCCGGTCCAGCTCGGCATCGGCGTCTCGACCTTCACCGAGATGTGCGGCCTGGCGCCGTCGCGGGTCCTCGGCAGCCTCGACTACGGCGCCGGCGGCTGGG
Source organism: Nocardioidaceae bacterium (assembly GCA_033854925.1). Classification (GTDB taxonomy): domain Bacteria; phylum Actinomycetota; class Actinomycetes; order Propionibacteriales; family Nocardioidaceae; genus Nocardioides. The sequence continues at coordinate 8,454 of JAWWPK010000427.1, forward strand.
AGCACGCGAGCGTGCGGATGCTGGCCACCGGCAAGGTCGAGGTGATCACCGGTTCCTCCGCGCACGGCCAGGGTCACGAGACGGCGTTCAGCCAGATCGTGGCCGACCGGCTCGGCGTGGCCTACGAGGACGTCGAGGTGCTGCACGGTGACACCCAGGTGTCCGCGCGCGGCCTCGACACCTACGGCTCCCGATCCCTGGTGGTCGGCGGTGAGGCGATCGTCAAGGCCGCGGACAAGGTGATCGAGAAGGCCAAGCCGATCGCTGCGCACCTGCTCGAGGCGTCGGTCGACGACATCGAGTTCAGCGCGGGTCGCTTCTCGGTCCGCGGCACCGACCAGGGGATGGCGATCGGGGAGCTCGCGACCGCGGTCTTCGCGGCGCACAACATGCCCGACGGGGTCGAGCCGAACCTCGACTCTGAGGCGACCTACGACCCGGTGAACTTCTCCTTCCCGCACGGGACCCACCTGTGCGCGATGGAGGTCGACACCGAGACCGGGGCGCTGAAGATGCGCAAGTACGTCGCCTGCGACGACATCGGCAACATCATCAACCCCCTCATCGTGGCCGGCCAGGTGCATGGCGGACTGGTGCAGGGCATCGCGCAGGCGCTCTGGGAGGAGGCGGTGTACGACGACGCCGGCACCCTGGTGTCCGGCTCGTTCGTGGACTACCTGCTGCCGACAGCGGCGGACACGATCAGCTTCGACATCGACCACACCACGTCGCCGTCGACCACCAACACGCTCGGCACGAAGGGCGTCGGCGAGGCCGGCACCATCGCGTCGACGCCGGCGGTCGTCAACGCCATCGTGGACGCGGTCCGGCACCTCGGCGTCAACGACATCGTGATGCCGTGCACGCCGGAGCGGGTGTGGAAGGCGATCAACAAGAGCGGTGGTGGCGGGGCCGACCCCACGGAGGAGTCGGCGATGCCGCACTTCGTCGAGGGTGAACCGAACCAGGATCCCGGCGAGACCGGCACGGAAGGAGCGGGCGCATGATCCCCGCACAGTTCGACTACCTGGCCCCGGCCACCATCGAGGAGGCGCTCGCGGCCCTGTCTCAGCACGGCGACGACGCGAAGATCATCGCCGGCGGCCAGAGCCTGCTGCCGGTGCTCCGGATGCGGCTCAACGCGCCCGAGGTGATCATCGACCTCGGGAAGATCGAGTCGCTGCGCGGCGTACGCGACGACGGCGACGCGATCGTGATCGGCGCGATGACCCCGCACTCCGTGGTGGCTTCGGACCCGCTGGTCGAGCAGCACGCGCTGCTGATCCACCGGGCGATCGAGCATCTCGCCGACGCTCAGATCCGGCATCGCGGGACCTTCGGCGGCGCGCTCGCGCACGCCGACCCGGCCGGTGACCTGGGTGCGCCGACGCTGGCGCTCGGGGCGCAGTTCGTGATCGCCGGCTCCGGCGGGAGCCGCACGGTCGAGGCGGACGCCTTCTTCGTCGACCTCTTCGAGACCGCGATCGGCGACGACGAGATCCTCACCGAGGTCCGGATCCCGAAGTTCACCGGGTGGGGCGCGCACTACGAGAAGTTCGTGCGGGTCGCCCACCAGTGGCCGATCGTGGCGGTCGCGGCCGCCGTACGTGCGGACGGAGGCACCATCGCCGAGGCGCGGGTCGGGCTCACCAACATGGGCTCGACCCCGCTGCGGGCGCGCGGAGTCGAGGAGGCCCTGGCCGGCCAGCCGGCCACCGCCGACGCGGTCCGGGCCGCGGCCGAGCGGGCGACCGAGGGCACCAACCCGCCGTCGGACCTCAACGGTGACGCCGACTACCGGCGGCACCTGGCCGGCGTGCTCACGCGTCGGGCCGTGCTCGCCGCCGCAGGAGCCTGATTCCTGCATGGATCTCTCCCACCAGTTCAGCGTCCCCACGCCGGTCGAGGAGACCTGGGCGCACTTCCAGGACATCGCGTCCGTCGCGGAGTGCTTCCCCGGTGCCCAGGTGGCCTCGGCCGACGAGGACTCGTTCAGCGGCTCGGTGAAGGTGAAGCTCGGGCCGATCGCGCTCGTCTACAACGGCTCCGGCACGTTCGTGGAGAAGGACGACGCGGCGCACCGGTTCGTGGTCGACGCCAAGGGCAAGGACAAGCGCGGCAACGGCACCGCCGGCGCCAAGGTCACGCTCACGATGGCGTCGTCCCCGTCCGGCGGCACGGACGTCGAGGTGCTCACCGATCTCGCGGTCACCGGGAAACCCGCGCAGTTCGGGCGCGGTGTGATGCAGGACGTCTCGGACAAGCTGCTCGGCCAGTTCGTGGCCTGCCTGGAGGAGCGGCTCGGTGGCGACGAGTCGGTCGCGGCCGAACCCTCCGCCGCCGCGGCCCCATCGGACCCCGTCCCCGTGCCGGCACCCGAGGCCGACGCGGGGGCGGCTTCACCTCCGCCCGCGAGGGCCGACGACGCCATCAACCTCGGCTCGACGGTGCTGCCGGTCCTGGTCAGGAACTACTGGAAGCAGGGGCTGGCCGCGGTTGTCGTCATCGCGGTCATCGTGGTGCTGATCGTCGCGCTCTGACCCTTGTCGCCCCGTTCGGGGACTGCACCGCATTTGGACGCCCAGAGCGGCCAAACGCGCCACAAGTCACGCAGACCGGCCAGCCAGCCACCGGACGAGAAGAATTGCACCGCATCTGACACCCCAGGGGTGTCAGATGATGCACAAACCGGGCGGCCACCGTTCCTCGAGGGGACTGCACCGCATTTGGACGCCATGGGCGACCAAATGCTGCACTGTCGTGGAACGACGCGAGGCCTGGAGGACCATGCCTCGCCTGGCTGCTAGTCGACCGGCGAGACCACCGGCTTGGTGACTTCGCCGTCGGAGGCCGTCTCGTCGTGGCGCACGCCGTTGACCCGAGGGTCGAGCTGGGGCTCGAGGCGGGCGATCGCGACCAGGCCCACGACCAGGCAGCCCACGACGAGCAGGCCGATGTAGACGTCGCCGAGGGCGTGGCCGATCAGGAGGCCTGCGATCGGCGGCGCGATCACAGCCGCGAGCTGGAAGGAACCGGAGCTCAGTGCGTTGTAGCGGCCGCGCAGGTGGTCGGGAGCCAGGTCGTTGACCAGTGCCGGGATCGTGGGCTGGAGCAGCGTCTCGCCGAACGCGAACACCGAGGCACAGGCAGCGACCAGCAGCGTCGCGCCGACGGTGCCGGGGACCAGCCCGGAGAGGCCGAGCAGCACCCACGAGACAGACCAGACCACGCTCATCAGCGCGATCACGCGGGTGCGCCGCCGACCTTCGATGCGCTGAAGCACGACCAGCTGGAGCACCACGATCACCAGCGTGTTGGCGCCGAACGCGAACCCGAGAGCCCGAGTGGAGACCTCGCCGATCCCCCGGGCGTAGGCCGGCAGGCCGGCGTTGAGCTGGGAGTAGCCGACGAACGACGACACGAAGCTGAGCAGGGTCATCGTCGCCATCGCGGGGCTGCGCAGCACGGCCAGGTAGTTCATCGGCGCCGCATCGCCGGACGCGACCGGTTCGACCCTCCCAGCGATGTGGCGCAGGGGGCCCAGCAGGAGCAGCAGCGCAGGGAGGTAGGAGACGGCGTCGGCCAGGTAGATCGTCTGGAAGGTGCGCGGATCGGAGACGTCGACGAAGAAGCCGCCGAGCACGCCGCCGACGCCGATGCCGAGGTTGAGCAGGGTGAAGTTGACCCCGAAGTAGCGCTGGCGGAGCCCCTGCGGGATGACGGAGGCGACCATGCTCTGCCAGGCCGGCCAGGACATGCCGAACGCGATGCCGTTGAGGGAGAGCGCCAGCGCGGCCATCGGCCGGGACGTGGCGAACGCGAGCGTGGTGTCGCCGAGGACCAGCAGGGAGAGCACGCCGAGCTGGATGCGGCGGGCACCGAACCGGTCGATAGCGGTGCCACCGGGTCCGACGACGAGCAGTCCCATGAGGGGTGGGAGCCCCAGCAGCAGGCCCACGTCGCTCAGCGCGAAGTTGCGGACCTCGTGCAGGTAGACGACATGGAACGGCAGCACCAGACCGGTGCCGAGGAACTCGAGGACGACGATCGAGAGCATCAGCCGCCCCTCGCGCGGGAGGTCGCGCCAGAAGCTGGTCAGCCCGGGGGAAGGGGTTGTCGTGGCCATCGGTTCGACTCTCCCAGCCACCACCGACAGTCGGCACCCGAATAACCAGGGAGCCAAAGGTTTCAGCTGATCCGCGCGGGCTACAGACGGACACGTCGCCCACGCCCTAGGGTTTGCCCTCGTGAAACGGCTCGTGGGGACCGCGATCGGCCTTGTGCTGGTCGCCTTGCTGCTCTGCATCCCGGTGTTGTTCTACGGCAAGGGCACCGTCACGCCCACCTTCGAAGACACCACGATCTCCAACTACGTGGCCGACTTCGACGTCGCGAAGAACGGCGACCTCGATGCCACCGAGACGATCACGGTCGACTTCCCGGTCTACGGCAAGCACGGGATCTTCCGGTTCTGGGACCTGATCGACTCCAACGCGCCGCACGCACGTCGCACCCCCGAGAACATCTCGGTGACCCGGGACGGCAAGGACGAGCCGTTCGAGCTGAGCTGGGCGGACCACCACCGCCAGCGGGTCGCGAAGATCGGCGACGCGAACACCACGCTCGACGTCGGGGAGCACACCTACGTCATCAAGTACCACATCAACGGCGTGCTGGACGCGAACGCCGCGACGGTCACCGGGGCCAACGTCGACACGATGTTCTACTGGCAGCTGATCCCACGTGGCTGGCAGCAGACGATCGAGAAGTCGGCGCTGACCGTCCACCTCCCGGTCGCCGCACAGGCCGACGTCAAGTGCGCGATCGGGAACAACTCCGAGACCGGCTGCACCGCCGAGGGCGGCGGGACCACCGACCTCACCGTCACCACGGGCCCGATCGCCGACCGGACGCCGGTCACCATCGCCACCGGCCTGGACATGAAGACCCCGCCCGAGGGCAACTCGGTGCCGTGGACCGGTCGCTGGGACCGCGTGCTCAGCACCCACCTGCCGCTGCTGATCTTCGTGCTGCTCGCGGCGGCCGGGGCGCTCGGCTTCGGCTCGATCCTGGGCGCCAAGTCCCGGGAGAAGCCACCGGGCTTCCCGGTGCTCTACGAGCCGCCCGCCGGCATCGGCCCCGCCCAGGCGAAGTACATCTACAGCGAGACAGTCGACCGCACGACGTACGTCGCCACCCTGATGTACGCCGCCGACAAGGGCGCGGTCGACCTGACCCGCGGCCAGAACGACTCGTGGACGATCACCGACAAGGCCGGGCCGGCGGGCTGGGCCGGGCTGGATCCGGTCACCACCGACATCGCGCACATCCTCGGCGGCCCGGGCTCGTCGTTCACCGCCCAGAAGAAGGACGTCTCGGCCGGGCTGCGGCTCAAGGACGAGATCGATCGGTTCGACAGCAGCGTCGAGACCTGGGCCAAGTCGTCCGGGAACATGGTCGGCAGCGGCCTCGGCGGCCTCGGCGGCCTGCTGGTGCTCGGCGGCTTCGGCCTGATGCTGGTGTGCGCCATCTGGAACCCGTTCTCCATGACCGCGGTCGGCCTGATCCCGGGCGCCTTCGCGGTCGGCGGCACCTCGCTGATGGCGACCGGCTCGGGCACCAGCCGCACCCGCGCCGGCCGCGACCTGTGGTCGCGGGTCGGCGGATTCCGGCGGATGCTGTCGACACCGTCGAGCAAGCAGCGGTTCGACTTCTCCGGCCGCAAGGAGCTCTACACGTCCTACATCCCGTGGGCAGTCGCCTTCGACTGCGCCGAGGAGTGGGCGGCGAAGTACCGCATCGAGGTCGGCGAGGAGCCGCCGGTGCCGCACTACTTCGCGGGGGCGTACGCCGGCACCAACGCCGGCGCCTTCGTGAGCTCGATGGTCGGCGACTTCGACAGCACCGTCAGCGGCGCGATCTCGTCGTACAACGCCACCCAGAGCTCGTCCTCCGGCGGGGGCGGCGGCGGTGGCTTCTCCGGCGGCGGCGGTGGCGGCGGTGGCGGCGGCGGGTCGTGGTGACCGAGTCGCAGACCCCGGACCCTCCATACTGACCGTGTCGGTGCAGTTTCGCAGGCACCCGAAGAGCCAGCACCCCGCGCAGCATCCACAGAAGAGAGAGACAGCAAGATGCTCATCGCCATCATCGTGATCGTCGTCCTCCTGGCCCTGGTGGGCTTCGTGGTCGTCGGCTTCAACAAGCTTCGGACCAGCGACATCGGGGCACAGGAAGCGCTGGGCGGCATCGACGTCCAGCTGACCCGTCGTGCCGAGCTGATCCCCAACCTGGTCGAGACGGTCAAGGGCTACGCCGCGCATGAGGCTGGGGTCTTCGAGGAGGTCACCAAGGCGAGGGCCGGCGTGATCGCCGCGGCCGCGGGTGACGACGTACCGGCCAAGGCCGCCGCGGACGCCGCCCTCCAGCAGGCGCTGGTCAAGGTCAACGCGGTTGCGGAGGCCTACCCCGATCTCAAGGCGAACCAGAACTTCCTGCAGCTCCAGAGCCAGCTGGCCGAGACCGAGAACCAGATCGCGTTCGCTCGCCAGTACTACAACGACGCCGTGGCCTCGCTGAACAAGCTGGTCATGACGATCCCGTGGATGCTGCTCACCGGCATCGCCAACGTGCACAAGCGCGAGTTCTATGACGCCCCCGAGGGCCAGCAGGTCGCGCCTCAGGTGTCCTTCGGCACGAACACGCCGGCTGCCCCGGCTGCTGCTCCTCCGGCTGCCCCGGCTGCTGCTCCTCCGGCCGCTGCTCCTCCGGCCGCGGCACCTCCGGCTGCTCCGCCGACCACCCCGACCGACCCGCCGGCCGGCGGCACTCCGCCTCCGACCATCTAGTCGTTCACCGACGCTGACCCGCCCGAGATCCTCGGGCGGGTCAGCGTCGTCTCAGGCCTACCCGAGACGTTGGACCTCGTCGTCGGTGAGCTCGATGGCGGCGGCCGCGGTGTTCTCCTCGAGGTGCGCGACCGTTGACGTGCCCGGGATGGGGAGCATCACCGGCGAGAGCTTGAGCAGCCAGGCCAGCGCAACCTGGGTGGGCGTGGCATCGTGGGCCGCGGCGACCTGCTGCAGGGCGTCGTCGTCGACCTGGTCGGCCACCGGACGCCACGGGATGAACCCGATGCCCTGCTCGGTGCAGTGGTCGAGCAGGGCCTGCGAGGCGCGGTCACCGAGGTTGAAGCGGTTCTGGACCGACACGATCGGGGCGACCTCCCGGGCCGCCTCGAGCTCGTCGACCGACACCTCGGAGAGGCCGATGTGACGGATCTTGCCCTCGTCCTGCAGCGCCTTGAGCTCCCCGACCTGGTCCTCCATCGGGTAGGCCGCGTCGATGCGGTGCAGCTGGAACAGGTCGATCCGCTCCAGCCCGAGCCGCCGCAGCGAGAGCTCGCACTGCTGGCGCAGGTAGGCCGGCTGACCGAGCCCTGCCCAGCGGTTCGGGCCCTGCCGGGTCAGCCCCGCCTTGGTCGCGATGACGAGGTCGTCGGCGTAGGGGTGCAGGGCCTCGTGCAGGAGCTCCTCGGCGACGTTGGGGCCGTAGGAGTCGGCGGTGTCGAAGAAGGTGATCCCCAGCTCGACCGCACGCCGGAGCACCCGGATGGCCTCGTCGTGGTCCTTCGGCGGTCCCCACACGCCCTTGCCGGGCAGCTGCATGGTGCCGTAGCCCAGCCGGACGACCGGCAGGTCGCCTCCGAGGGTGAAGGTGCCGGCGGCGCCGGCGATGGTCGTCGTGCTGGTCTCAGAAGTCACTTGGGCGCAACCCCGGCAGGGCCGGGGTCTATTCCGAACGCGCTTGGACGACGGCCGACTTCCACCAGTCCCGGTCCACCTGGATGAGCCTAGAGGTTTCGAGACGGTCGCAGAGCGACCTCCTCAACCACCGGTGCCTCAGAACACATTCAACGGCCGGAACTGCACCGAGATCCGCGGGCCGGCGTGGGCGACCTTCGGCACGGCGTGCTCCCAGGTGCGCTGGCAGGAGCCGCCCATCACGACCAGGTCACCGTGGCCCATCTCGACGACCACCGGGTCGGCGCCCCCGAGGCGGGGGCGCAGGTGCAGCTTGCGCGGGTCGCCGAGCGAGACGATCGCGACCATGGTGTCCGTGGTCTTGCCGCGGCCGAT
>JAWWPK010000428.1:0-3312 GCA_033854925.1 Nocardioidaceae bacterium
CCCGGCGGCGGCGAGGTGCTTGGCCACCCGGGCCGCGAGCTTCTCCGGCAGCCCCTTGAGCTGCGAGGTCACCGACCGGTCGAGCTCGTCGCCGGTGACGCCCTCGGGCAGGTCCGGGCCGTCGTACTCCTGCTGGTCCTTGGTGCGCTGGTCGGGGACGCGGCGCCGGTCCGGCTGGCGTCGGTCCTGGCCGCCCCGCTCGGGACGCCCGCTCGAGGGGTAGGGGGCACCCTTCGCGGCGCCCCGCACCGACCCCCGCCCGGTGGGCGCGCCCTTGCGCCCAGCGGCGGGCTTCTTGCCGGTGGGGCGCTGCGGACGACGGTTCTCGGGCACGATCCCCAAGCCTACGGAGAGAGCGGTGGGACCGCGATTCCGCGAGTGTCGGCGACGGACCGGCACCCGGCCAGCCGGAACGCCTCGGTCAGCTCGTCACCGAGCTCCGCGTGCAGCCTCGCCACCCCGGCCTCGCCCTCCACCAGCGCCCACACAGGAAGCCGCCCGAGGAAGACCGCATCCGCGCCGAGCGCCAGGGCGGCCAGCACGTCGAGTCCCGAGCGCACTCCCCCGTCGACGTAGACCTCGGCCTCGCCGGCCACCGCTGCCACCACCGCGGCGAGCGCGGAGGCCGTGGTCGCGGTCCGGTCGAGCTGGCGCCCACCGTGGTTGGAGACCCAGACCGCCCGGGCGCCGGCCTGCGCGCAGCGGCGGGCGTCGTCGGCGCGGAGCACGCCCTTGACCACCACCGGCAGCCCGGACACCTCGGCCAGCCAGCCGAGGTCGTGCGGCCCGAGGTCGGTGGCCTTCTCGGCCCCGGGCAGGTCGTCGTAGCCAGGGTCGAAGTTGGCCCGCAGGATCGCGGGGTCGATCACGTCCCAGACGACCTGCTCACCGGCGGCGTACTTCGTGCCGACCACCGGGGTGTCCACGGTGACCACGACCGCCTCGGCGCCGGCCGCGACCGCGCGCTCGAGCATCGGCTCGGCCAGGGTCCGGTCGGCCGGCAGGTAGGCCTGCAGCCACCACCGCACCCCGGTCGCCCCGATCTGGGAGAACGGCGTGCCGGCGTTGCTCGACACGACCAGCACCGAGCCGGCCGCGGCGCAGGCGCGGGCCATCGCCACCTCGCCTTCCGGATGCACCGCACCGTGCAGCGTGGTCGGCGCGACGCCCCACGGCAGCGGCGACGGCTCCCCGAGCAGCGAGGTCGATAGGGAGACGTCGGTGACGTCGCGGAGCACGTGCGGCAGGAAGCGCACGCCGGCCCAGCCGGCCTCCCGGGCGCTCACGCCGTCGCGGGCACCGGTGGCGACGTACTCGTGGACCGGCGCGGGCAGCACGGCCCGGGCGCGGTCCTCGAGCCCCGCCAGCCAGGCGCTCATCCAGCGCTGACGCCCGCGAAGTTCTTCTTGCCCCGTCGCAGGACCAGGACCTTGCCGCCGAGGAAGTCGGACCCGGCGGGGACGTAGTCGGGGTCGTCCGCCCGCTCGTTGTTGAGGTAGGCGCCGCCCTCGGCGAACGCGCGGCGCGCCTCACCGCGGCTCTGCACCAGCCCGGACTCGACGAACAGGTCGGTCAGTGACTTGCCCGCGGCATCGGTCACCAGCGGCCGGGCGGTCGCCAGGGCCTGCAGGAGGACGTCGGGGTCGGCGGTGGCCAGTGAGCCCCCGCTGAACAGCGCCTCCGACGCCTCCTCGATCCGCCGCGTCTCCTCGGCGCCGTGCACCAGGGTGGTCACGTGCGCGGCGAGGGTCCGTTGCGCGGACCGCAGGAACGGCTTCTCCGCGTGCTGGGCCTCGAGCGCCTCGATCTCGGTGCGGGGCAGGAAGGTGAACACCCGCAGCAGCTGGCCGACCTCGGCGTCGCCCTGGTTGAGCCAGAACTGGTAGAAGGCGTACGGCGACATCATCTCGGGGTCGAGCCAGAGCGCATCGCTCTCGGTCTTGCCGTACTTGGTGCCGTCCGCCTTGGTGATCAGCGGCGTCGCGAACGCGTGCACCTGGCCGCCGTCGGCCCGCCGGATCAGCTCGACACCTCCGGTGAGGTTTCCCCACTGGTCGGAGCCCCCGAACTGGAGCACCACACCGTGCTCACGGAAGAGGCTCAGGAAGTCCATCGACTGCAGCAGCACGTAGGAGAACTCGGTGTAGCTGATCCCCGCCTCGAGCCGGGAGCGCACGACATCGCGGGCCAGCATCCGGTTGACCGGGAAGTGCTTGCCGATGTCGCGCAGGAAGTCGATGGTCGAGAGGTTCTCGGTCCAGTCGAGGTTGTTGACCATCGTCGCGGCGTTCTCGCCCTCGAACGAGAGGAACGGCTCGATCTGGCGGCGCACCCGCTCCACCCAGTCCTTGACGGTCTCGGCGGAGTTGAGCACCCGCTCGCCGGAGTCCTTGGGGTCGCCGATCATGCCGGTGGCGCCGCCGACCAGGGCGTACGGCGTGTGGCCGGCGTCCTGGAGCCGCTTCGCGGTCAGGATCTGCACGAGGTTGCCCATGTGCAGGCTCGGCGCGGTCGGGTCGAAGCCCACATAGAACCGGACGCTCTCAGCGGTCAGGGCCTCGCGCAGGGCGTCGAGGTCCGTCGAGTGCGCGACCAGGCCGCGCCACACGAGGTCATCGAGCAGGCCGAGCTCAATTTCTGGGGAATCGGTGGGCACGGTCACAATCCTCGCCCATCGGCCACCCACGGAGCGAACCGGTTCCCTTGGGTACTCCGTACTGTGAAGCGTTGCGAGGAGGACGCAGGGGGATGGCACGGTGATCGCTGGCAGGTACACGCTCGAGGCGGAGGTCGGCCGCGGCGGCATGGGCACCGTCTGGCGCGGCCGCGACGAGGTCCTCCACCGCACCGTCGCCCTCAAGAAGATCGGCGTCGCCCCCGGCGGGATCACCCCCGACGCGCGCCGCGCCGAGCGCGAGGCGAAGCTGGCCGCCAAGCTCAACCACGCCAACGTCGTCGCAGTCTTCGACCTGGTCGAGGACGACACCGATGGGCAGAGCCACCAGTGGCTGGTGATGGAGTACGTCGAGGGCACCGACCTGTCGGAGCTCATCCACCGACGCGGCCGGCTCACGCCGGACGAGGCCGCGCCGATCCTGGCGCAGGTTGCGAGTGCGCTGGCCGCGGCGCACGGTGCCGGGATCGTGCACCGCGACGTCAAGCCCTCCAACATCCTGGTCGCGCCCAATGGCCAGGTGAAGCTCTCCGACTTCGGCATCGCCCGCACGTCGGCCGACCCCGCGCTGACCCAGACGGGACTGGTCACCGGCTCGCCGGCCTACCTCTCCCCCGAGGTGGCCTCGGGCCTGCAGG
>JAWWPK010000429.1:0-4620 GCA_033854925.1 Nocardioidaceae bacterium
CCGCACGGAACGCTGATGGTCGGGCGGAGCGGACAGCGGCAGGGGCCGACGGATCCCCAACGACGGAGGTGTGGGCACAGGCCGGCTAGGTCGAGACCCACGCCGCCCGCATGTAACTGACCGGAACCACACCGGCGGACGGCACCGAGCCATCGCTTCTCACTGCTCACCACCGGTCAACGTGAAGCACGTTGTCGAGAGGTTCCCGAGGCGCGGGCCGGAAGGTCTCGCCCGTGTAGTAGGCCACCGGCACCAGGGCGCCCTGCCACACCCCGTCCGGCAGCCCGAGGATCTCGGATGCCTCCTTCTCGAACGACAGGTGGAGGGTCGTCCACGCAGTCCCGATCCCTCGGGCCCGAGCGGCCAGCATGAACGACCACACGGCCGGGAGAAGCGACCCCCACACGTCAGCCTGGTTGCCAGCCTCGAGCGGACCCGACGTCCTCAGGCACGGCACGAGCAGCACCGGAACCTCTCCCATGTGCTCCCCGAGCCACGCCACGCTGCTACCGACCCGCTGTTGGACCGGCCTCCGCTGCTCGTCGTCGTCGAACAGCCGGGCGGCCGACGACTCGCTCTCCAGGTACTCCCGCACCGCCCGCCGATACAGCTCTCCGAGCCGGGCACGCTGCCCCGGGTCGGTGACGACGATCCACTCCCAGTGCTGCCGGTTCGACCCCGACGGTGCCTGCAACGCGATCGTCAGGCACTCACGGATCAGATCAAGCGGAACAGCTCGACTCAGATCCAGTCGCTTGCGGACCGCACGGGTCGTGGTGAGCAGCTCGTCCGGCGACAGAGGCAGGGTGGCCATGCAGACATCCTTCACCCCCGCCGCGACTCAGTTGTCGACGGCGCTCCACCTGGATCGCAACCTGGCGGGAGTTCGGAAGCCCGCACCCAGAATTGGCCGAATCTGACGCATCGCTGACCGTGGTCGGGCTCGACGGCCCGCCACACGTCGGCCAGTGTCTGCGCGTGCGGACGTTGCTGGAGCAGCAGTACGGCGCGCTCGCCGACTGGCTCGACGAGGTGCCGATCAACGACCACCTCACGGTGTCAGTCGGGCTGGGCGACTGGACCGTCCGCGAGCTGGTGGCACACCTCGGGCTGGGGATCGGCCTGTCGCGCTACGTCGCTGCCGCCGAGCCCGGCGCGGTCCCGCTGTCGCTCGGTGAGTACGTGCGCGCCTACCCGCCGGCGTCCGAGCAGATCGCAGAGATGACCCGTGAGGTCTCGGCGCGGTTCGGCGACGACCTGGTCGGCGGGTTCAGGCGTACGGCGGCCGAGGCGTTCGAGGCTCTCGACGCGCTGCCGGGCGAGGTCCTGCAGGCCCGCCGCGGCCCGATCGCCCGCGACGACTACCTCCTCACCCGGCTCCTCGAGCTGGTCGTGCACGGGGACGACCTCCAGCGCGCCCTCGGCCGGACTGACGCGCCGTTGCTGCCCGCGGCAGTCGACGCCGTCGCCGCCGCCCTCGCCACGGCGTACGAGGAACGCACCGGTGCAGCGCCCGCAGATGCCGACGGGCTGCCGTGGATCCGGCGCGCGGCCGGCCGGGTGCCGGCCGGCGACCCGCAGCTGCCTCTGCTGTGACCACCTACGCTGCGCTCATGCCCACGATCCACTTCACGGTGACGACCACCTCCACACCGGAACAGTTCGTCGCGGGGCTCACCGACTTCGGCCCCGGTCGCCAGAAGGTGTTCGCCAACAGTGCGGACTCCTTCCTCGAGGTGCATGACCAAAGCCCGGGCCACGCGGACGTGACCGAAGGGTCGGTCGGTATCTGGGAGCGCCTCGCCTACGACTGGTCCGATCCGAACCGCATCGTCCTCACGACGACGGACTCCAACGTGTTCGGCGGGCGGTCCGGGCACACCTACACGCTCTCCCGCCGGCCCGACGGGACCACCGAGGTGGACGTCGTGGTGGTTCGTGAGGGCAAGAACCTCCGAGGCCGGCTGCTCTCAGCTCTGCTCGGCACCGTCGGCCGGGGGCTGCTGGAGAAACGGTTCAAGGGCACCGTGGCAGCGATCGAGGCGCGCAACCGGCACGCGTGAGCTGCCGCCGGCTCACTCCGGGCCGAAGACCGGATGCGGGCGGTACGGCGTCTCCAGCCGCGCCACCGCGTCGTCGTCGAGGCTGAGGTCGAGCGAGGCCAGCGCGTCCTCGAGCTCGAGGAGACCCTCGACAAGTTCCTCATGTTCGGGCAGACCGTCACGTCGATCGTGGTGACGACACCGGTGCCGTCGAGGCCGTTGCCGATCCCGGGCTAGGTTGAGCGCGTGAGCGACGGGAATCCTCTGATCGCCGCCGTGCGGTCGGAGATCGAGCGCTACGTCGACCGCAACCCACGCAGTGCCGCGCGGCACGAACGCGCGGCGAAGTCGATGCCGGGCGGCAACACCCGCTCGATCCTGCACTTCGAGCCGTTCCCGCTGGCGTTCGAGCGCGGCGAGGACGCCTACCTGTGGTCGCTGGACGGTGACCGGTACGTCGACTTCCTGGGCGAGTTCACCGCCGGGCTCTACGGCCACTCCCAGCAGGCGATCCTCGACGCGGTGCGCAACGCGCTGGACCGCGGGCTCAACTTCGGCGGGGTCAACGACCTCGAGCCGCGGCTGGGCGAGCTGATCTGCGCGCGCTTCCCGAGTGTCGACCTGGTGCGGTTCACCAACTCGGGCACCGAGGCCAACCTGATGGCGCTCGCGCTGGCCGTGGCCGGCACCGAACGCCGAAAGATCCTCGTCTTCCGGGGCGGCTACCACGGCGGCGTGCTCACCTTCGGCGAGACACCGAGCCCGGTCACCGTCCCGCACGAGTGGGTGCTCGCGGACTACGACGACGTCGACGGCACCCGGTCGTTGATCCGCGAGCACGGTCATGACCTGGCCGCCGTACTCGTCGAGCCGATGCTGGGCGCCGGCGGCTGCGTCCCGGCCAGCCAGGAGCTCCTCGAGATGCTGCGCACCGAGACCACCGCGTCCGGCGCGCTGCTCATCTTCGACGAGGTGATGACCTCCCGGCTCTCGCCCGGCGGCCTCCAGTCGCTGGTGGGCGTGACCCCGGACCTCACCACCCTCGGCAAGTACCTCGGCGGCGGCCTGTCGTTCGGCGCCTTCGGAGGCCGCGCGGACCTGATGGCGGCCTACGACCCCACCCGGCCAGGCGCGCTGTTCCACGCCGGCACGTTCAACAACAACGTGCTGACGATGAGCGCCGGCATCGCCGGCCTGGAGGAGGTCCTCGACGACGACACCCTGACTGCAGTGAATGACCGCGGCGACCGGCTCCGGCAACGGCTCGACGACGTAGCCCGCCCCGCCGGCCTGCACGTCTCCGGCCGCGGCTCCCTGATGACCATCCACCCCGCCCCGCACCCGGTCATCACCTCGACACCGCTGACCGAAGCGCAGGCGGCGTTGAAGGAGCTGCTCTTCTTCGCCCTCGTCAACCGCGGCTTCTGGCTGGCCCGGCGCGGCATGCTCACCGTCAGCATCCCCACCACCGACGCCATGTGCGACGACCTGGTCACTGCGTTCGCCGAAGTCACACACCCGATGCAGGGATGGTCTCTTGGGCCATGAGCTCGCGAACCCGGGGGATGACCTGGGTCCCGTAGAGCTCGATGTTGGTCATGAGCGCCTCGTGCGTGAGGCCGCCCATCCCGTACTTCAAGTCGAAGCGGTTTGCGCCGAGTGTCGTGAGATTCACCGCGATCTTCTCGGCGACGGTTTCCGGCGACCCGACGTAGAGCGCTCCCTGTGGTCCGATCTCGTGGAGGAAGGACTCCTTGGTCGGGACCGCGAATCCACGGATCCTGCTGTAGCGGCGCAGCACCTCCAGGTAGTGCGGCCAGAACTCTTCACGTGCCTGCTCGTCAGTGGCAGCGACGTGCCCGGGTGAGTGCACCCCGACCGGCAGGGGCGCCTTGCCGAGCTGTTGCAGAGCCTGCTGGAAGAGCTGGGAGAAGGGTGCGAACCGCGCAGGGGACCCGCCGATGATCGCGAGCATCAGCGAGAACCCGAGGCGCGCGGCGCGGATGACCGACTGAGGGCTCCCGCCGACCCCGATCCACGTCGGAAAGGGGCCGAACTCGGTGTGCGGGACGACATCTTGGTTGTGCAGCGATGCCCGGGTCTTGCCCTGCCAGGTGATCGGTCCGCCCTGGCGGAGCTCGGCGAACAGTGCCGTCTTTTCCTCGAAGAGGTCCTCGTAGTCCGCGAGGTCGTAGCCGAACAGCGGGAACGAGTCGATGCTGGAACCTCGTCCGAGGATGACCTCCGCCCGGCCACCGGAGATGGCGTTGAGTGTGGAGTAACGCTGAAACACCCGTACGGGGTCGTCCGAGCTCAACACTGTGACTGCCGATCCGAGGCGCATACGGGTCGTCCGCGCGGCGATCGCGGCGAGCACGACGTCGGCTGCAGACAACGGCATGTCGTCGGTGTGGTGTTCGCCGATCCCGAAGTAGTCCACGCCGACCTGGTCGGCGAGGACACCTTCTTCGACGAGGTTGCGGATCGACTGGGCATGTGACAGCGGACGGCCTTCGACGTCGCCGCTGACATCGCCGAAGGTGTCGAGGCCGAGAACAAGGGGGAACTGCGCAGCCTC
>JAWWPK010000430.1:0-5605 GCA_033854925.1 Nocardioidaceae bacterium
GAAGTCCGCTCTCGTGAACTGGCCAGCCGTCTCGACAGCCGTCATGACACCCATGATGCCTCGCTTCCTCCGAGATCGACATGTGGTGAACGTGCCCACTCCGACGCGGGACACCGGCTGCCATCCACAGGCCGCAACCTCAGCGCGTGGAGTCCTGGGGCAGGGAACGCAGGAACAGCGCCATGAACATCGCGTCGGTGCCGTGCCGGTGCGGCCACAGCTGGATGGTGCCGGGCACCGACCCTTCCGATCGAGGCACGCCGGCGAACTGTGGGCCGAGGTCGACCAGCTCGGCGTCGATGCGGGCGCCGTTGACGGACGTGACGACGTTCGCGGTCTCCGAGATCACCGGCGAGCAGGTCGCGTAGAGGACCACCCCGCCGGGGCGGACGAGGTCGAGAGCCGACCGGAGCAGCTGCCGCTGCAGCATGATCAGGGTGAGCAGGTCGTCGGGCTTGCGCCGCCAACGTGCCTCGGGGCGGCGCCGCAGCGCACCGAGCCCGGTGCACGGCGCGTCGACCAGGATCCGGTCGAAGACGCCGGAGCGGTACGGCGCCAGGGTTCCGTCCGCCGCGACCACGCCGGCCGTGCCGGGCGCCAGCGTGCCCTCGTCGGAGGTCAGGGTCCGTCGGACCAGGCCGGCGCGCACCGGCAGCCGGTCGTTGGCGACCAGTAGAGCACCGCGCTCGGAGGCCAGCGCCGCGAGCAGCCCGGCCTTGCCTCCCGGGCCCGCGCACAGGTCCAGCCAGAGCTCGTCCTTGCCCTCCAGCGGCGCCCCTGCCAGCGCCACGGCAACCAGCTGCGACCCTTCGTCCTGGACACCGGCGCGCCCCTCGGCCACCGCTGGCACCGAGCCCGGGTCGCCACCCTCCATCAACACGCCGTAGGGCGAGAAGGGGGTCGGCTCGCCCGGCAGCTCCTCGCGGGTGGAGCGCCCGGGTCGCGCGACCAGGGTGACCTTCGGGTTCTCGTTGTCGGCGGCGAGCAGGGCGTGCAGCTCGTCCGCGCCGACCGCCTCGCGAAGCTCGTCGACCACCCACTCGGGGTGGCTGAAGGCCAGCGCGGCGTACCGCGTCGGCGAGGAGCGTACGTCGGGGGTGACCTTCTCGATCCACTCGTCGAGGTCGCGCTCGCTCACCGAGCGGAGCACCGCGTTGGTGAAGTTGCCGGCGCCGGTGTTCACCCGCGCCCGGACGAGGTCGACCATGGTGCTGATCGCGGCGTGGTCGGGCACCCGCATCGACAACAGCTGGTGGGTGCCGATCCGCAGCGCGTCGAGCACCTTGGCCTCGACCTTCGACAGCGGCCGGTCGGTGCAGGCGGCCAGGATGGCGTCGTAGGTGCCGCGCCGGCGGATCGTCCCCGACGCCAGCTCGGTGGTGAACGCCGCGTCGCGGCCCTCGAGCTTGTAGTGCCTGATCACAGCCGGGAGCACCAGGTTGGTGTAGGCGCGGTCGACCCGGACCGCCTTGAGCACGTCGAGTGCAGCGGCGCGCGCCGGATCGAGGACGATCTTGCGTCCACCGGGCAGGACAGCAGGCGGCGTGCTCCGCTCACGACCCCGAGAGCGGGGCTCAGCCATCGGCGAGGAACGCCTTGGCCAGGGACTTGGGCGCCCTGGTCAGCCACGCGTCCGTGATGACCTCGGCCAGCTCGGCGCGACTCATCTCGCCGAGGCGGCTCTGCTGGACCAGCACCGCGTTGTATCCCTTGAAGTGGTCGATCGTGAAGAACGGCAGCCGCGCGTCGTCGACCAGGGCCCGCTTCTCGAGCTCGCTCGGCACCTGGATGACCAGCAGGTCGTCGTACCACTCGCCGGTCTCGGGGTTGACCGCCGTCCGCCCCGGTGGACGGTGCATCAGGAAGCCCTTGCCGCGCACCTTGTAGGTCGGGTTGTCGCCCCACGACGTGCCCAGCTCGACCTCGGGCAGCCCCATGCAGATGTCGTCGACGTCGCCGGGCGTCGCGACCGTGGAGGCAGCCTTGGTCACGGTTCCCACGCTACTCGACCCCTCCGACGGGCTCCCCCGGATCAAGCAGGGCGGACTCGAACTGGGCGGTGTCCGGCAGCCGGAGCCCGCGCGCCCAGTCGGCAGCGGGCATCTGCCGGGCGCCGAACGCCTTGACCTCGCCGAGGCGCACAGCCGTCGTGGCGGTCCCGACCAGCACCTCGGTCTTCGCCACCCGGAGCCGCCCCGGGTCGAGCCGCTCGTCGGTGTGCCTTGTCGGTCCCAGCTTGACCCGCGTGCCGGCGTACGTCGTCCAAGCGCCGGGCGCCGGCGTGCAGGCCCGGATCCGGCGGTCGACGCCCACCGCGGGCTCGTCCCAGTCGACGTGCGCGTCGTCCACGCTGATCTTCGGCGCATAGCTGGTGCCCTCGGCCGGCTGAGGCCGGGCCTCCAGGCTGCCGTCCTCGATGCCGTCGAGGGTGGTCACGAGCAGCCCGGCCCCACCCTCGGCGAGCCGGGCCAGCAGGTCGCCGGCGGTGTCCGTGTCACGGATCCGCTCGGTCATCACACCGAACGTCGGCCCGGCGTCCAGCTCCTTGACGATCCGGAACGTGGTCGCCCCTGTCACCTCGTCGCCGGCCCAGACCGAGTGCTGCACCGGCGCCGCGCCGCGCCAGGCGGGGAGGCACGAGAAGTGCAGGTTGACCCAGCCGTGCTCGGGGATGTCCAGGGCGCTCTGGGGCAGGAGTGCGCCGTACGCCACGACCGGGCAGCAGTCCGGTCGCAGGTCGCGCAGGGCGGCCTGGAAGCCCGGGTCGCGCGGGTGGTCGGGCTTGAGGACGGGTACGCCGAGCTCGTCGGCCAGCCGCGCCACCGGGCTCGGGGTCAGCTTGCGGCCGCGGCCCGCCGGGGCGTCGGGCCGGGGCACCACGCCTACGAGCTCGTGGCTGGAGCCCGCGATCGCCTGCAGGCTCGGCAGCGCCACCTCGGGTGTGCCCGCGAAGACCAGCCTCAAAGGCCCAGTCCACCGGTCGGGTGCGGCGAGACCCTGACCCTCGGCGCCTCGAGCCCGAACCACTCCGCCTCGCGGATGGCCTTCTTCGCGGCCTTGCGGGTGTCGGCGTCGAGGCGGTCGATGAACAGCACGCCGTCGAGGTGGTCGGTCTCGTGCTGCAGTGCGCGGGCGAGCAGCTCGGAGCCCTCGATGGTGACCGGTTCGCCGTGCAGGTCGAACCCCTTGGCCACGACCGACAGCGCGCGCCGGCAGTCGAAGCTGAGCTCCGGGATCGAGAGACAGCCTTCGGGCCCGAACTGCTCCTCCGCCGAGAGATCCAGGACCGGGTTGACCAGGTGACCCACCTCGTCGTCAACGTTCCAGGTGAACACCCGGAGCCCGACGCCGATCTGCGGTGCCGCGAGCCCGGCCCCGGGTGCCTCGAGCATCGTCTCGGTGAGGTCCTCGACGAGCTTGCGCAGCTCCTTGTCGAAGTCGACGACCTCCACCGCGCGCTGGCGGAGCACCGGGTCGCCGAAGAGGCGGATGGGCTGAATCACGGCGGCGAGTCTACGAGCCGGCGATTCGTCTGCGGTCTCCCGTGCCGTTCGCGGAGGCGGGAGGCAGACGAATCGGGCGCGGTTCGGGTCATAGCGTCGGCGGGTCCACCTGGATGCGGACCGCATCGAGCTTGCGGGCCGAGCGGACCCGCTGCACCTCGCCGAGCGCGCGGGAGAGGTCGAGGCCGTGGTTGCGCGGCACGCGTACGACGGCCCGCGACTCGCCGTCGGAGCCGAACGGCACCGGGCCGAGCAGCTCGAAGCCGACCGGCGGTGCGAGCAGGGTCAGCGCGTCGTCGACGGCGCCGGGCTCGCCGGTGATCGTCGCGAGCCGGGAGGCCGGCGGCAGGTGCGCCTCGCGCCGCTGCGCGGCCTCGCGGGCCGCGAAGCCGGCCGGGTCCCAGCGGACCAGCGCCTGCACGGCCGGATGGGCCGGGTCGCCGACCACGACCGCGCGACCGCCGGGGCGGACCAGACCCACCGCGTTGGCCCAGCGCCGTAGCGCCTCCTCCTCGACCCGCAGGTGGGCGAGGCCGAGCACCAGCCAGGTGTCCAGCAGGACAACGGCCGCGTAACCTCCGGCCGCCACCGGCTCCGCACCCGGGGTGGCCACGACGATGGCCGGCCCGTCGTCGACCGACGCCAGCACCCGGTCACCACCCGACGTGCGCACCACGATGCCGGCGAACGTCCGGCCCAGCTCCTCCGCGGTGCGGGTCTCCCCCACGACCGGGGCGCGCAGGCCGCGGTGGCCGCACTCGGGGCAGGCCCACGCCTCGTCGGCGGCGCCGCACCACCGGCAGGTCGGCGGCGCGGTGGCCGACCCGAGCGCCAGCGGGCCGGTGCAGACCCGGCAGCGTGCCGAGGTGCGGCAGCGCTCGCAGGCGAGGGCCGCGGCGTAGCCACTGCGCGGGGTCTGCACCAGCACCGGTCCGGTCGCGAGCGCGTCGCGGATCGCGTGGTGCACCTCGGTGGGCACCCGGGTGGCCCGGGCCAGGGGATCCCGGGCCAGCGCGTGCTCGTCGGCGCCCGCGACCGACACGGTGACCCGGGCCCGCAGCTCCTCGCGAGAGGCGGCGAGCAGGTGCGCCCAGCCCGAGCGGACCAGCTGCTCGGCCTCGACACTCATCGCGAAGCTCCCCACCAGCGCGGCCGCGCCCTCGCGCTCGGCACGCAGCAGCAGGGTCTCGCGGGCGTGCGGGTAGGGAGCCCGCGGCTCCGCGTGCAGGTCGTCGCCGTCGTCCCAGATCACCACGAGCCCGAGGCCGTCGACCGGTGCGAACGCCGCCGCGCGGGTGCCGACCACGACCCGCCGTCGCCCGCGTGCGACGGCGAGAAAGTCGCGGTAGCGCTTGGCGGGCCCGGCATCCGCGGTGAGCACGACGTGCTGGTCGGGGCCGAGCACCTCGGTCATCGCGGCATCCACCCGCGCGACGTCCTTGCCGTCCGGCACCACCACGAGGGCGCCGCGACCACCCGCGACCGTGGCCGCGACGGCGTGTGCGACGAGCGAGGGCCAGTCGGTGCCGGGGGCGGCGCTCCAGACGGCCCGTGGCGACCCGCCGTCGGCGAGGTGCCCGACGTACGCGGCCGCGGGACCATGCGCCGCCCAAGCGGCCTCGGCCGCGTCGGGGTCGTAGGCCGGTGGCGGCACGGGAGCCACCGAGTCCTTCTTCTCCGTGGTGGCGTGCCGGGCCGGCACGGCCAGCCGCAGCACGTCGGAGCGGGTGCCGGCGTAGCGCTCGGCGAGGTCGGCGGCGAGCGCAGCCACCTGCGGCATCAGCACCGGCTCGGCGCTCACCACGCGGCGCAGCGGCGTCAGGGAGCCGTCGTGGTCGGTCTCCGCGGCCCGGTCGAGCACGAAGCCGTCCACGTCGCGGCCCGCGAACCGCACCTTGACCCGCACCCCCGGCCGGGCGTCTGCAGCCATCGACGCGGGCACGCCGTAGTCGAAGGTGCGGTCGAGGTGCGCGAGCGGCACGTCGACCAGCACCCGCGCGACCGGGTCGACCTCGGCGAGCGGCTCGGCCGCCGCCTTGGTGCGGCGGGTGGGCCGGACCCGAGCGCGCACCAGCCCCGGGAGCAGGTCGTCCTGCTCCCGG
>JAWWPK010000431.1:0-2717 GCA_033854925.1 Nocardioidaceae bacterium
GCTGGCTGGCCACCGACAAGGCAGCGTGCCTGCTGTCCGAGCACGGTCTTCCCTTGGTCCCCTGGTCCCTCTGCGAGAGCGTCGCCGGTGCGGTGCAGGCAGCGGAGTCGCTCGGCTATCCCGTCGTTCTCAAGGCAGTGCGCGACGACCTGCTGCACAAGTCGGATGCGGGCGGAGTCCGCCTCGGCCTCAGCCGATCCGAGGAGGTCGCCTCGGCCGGCGAGCACCTGCTCGAGCTCCATGAGGGGTCCGAGCTGCTCGTGCAGCAGCAGGACCACGGCGTCGAGGTCATCGTGGGTGGGGTGCGCGACCCGGAGTTCGGCCCGGTCGTGCTCGTCGGTATGGGCGGGGTCGACGTGGAAGCTCAGGACGACGTCGTGCTCGCCCTCGCCCCCCTTCGGCTCGACGAAGCCGAGGCGATGGTGCGGCGGCTCAGGGGCGCGCCGGCCCTCCTCGGGGCACGACGGCCAGCCGTCGACCTGACCTCGCTGGCCGAGGTCGTGTGCCGTCTCGGCCGGCTCTTGGCCGACCATCCCGACGTGGAAGAGGTCGACCTCAACCCCGTCCTCGCACGCCCCGACGGCTGCACTGTCGTCGACTGGCGAGTTCGGGTGGGTTCTTCGTCCTGACAGGACGAACACCCGACCCCGCGGGTCAGTCCGGAGACGAGGGTTTCGCCCCGCCACCACGGGGCTTCCGGAGCCCCCGCGGCCTTAGCGTCCCACCGTCCGGCACCAACAACCTGTGGCCACGCCACCTTTGGAAAAGGAGTTCCCGATGCGAATCGGCTCCCAGGACGTGCTCCTCCCGACCACCATGGTCGGCAACTACCCCAATCCCCGCTGGTACGACGGCAGCGCCTTTGCCACGTTCCCGAAGGGCGAGTTCGTCTACGACGCGATCAGCCGGGAGGCCTTCGAGGACGCCGTCGGCGCCATCGTGCACGACCAAGAGGCCGCCGGCATGGACATCATCAGCGACGGCAAGGTCTACGGCGGGGACTCGCCCTACGGCCAGATCCTCTATCACTACACCGAGCGGATGACGGGCTACAAGAACTCCGGACCCCCGATCGGCCTGCCGATCTACTCCACGCTGTACGCGCCCACCGCAGTCGGAGAAGTACGCCGCGAAGCGCCGTTCCACCTGGCGAACCTGCGCGCCACGCGGAAGGCGACCAAGAAGCCGGTGAAGATCTCGTACGTCGGCATCCAGGTGCTCGCCGCGGCCACCAACAACCAGTACTACAAGGAGACCCGCGAGCTCGCCATGGCCATCGCCAAGGCCTTCAACGAGGACTTCAAGGAGCTCGCTGACAACGGCTGCGACATCATCCAGATCGACGAGTTCGTCTGGCCGTACGGCATGGGCGACTGGGAGATCGAGGTCCTGAACGCCGCGGTTGAGGGAGTCAGCAGCCAGATCTGGGTGCACACCTGCTGGGGCAACTACTCCGGCACGCCCGGCTACTTCCCCAACGAGGAGGAGAGGGAGTTCGGCGCCTGGGTGCTCGACCACCGCTCCAACGACGCCCCCGCTCCACAGAAGGCCGTGCCGATCTTCCCCGAGGTACTCGGCGCCAACATCGACGCCCTCAACTACGAGGTCGGCCGCACGGGACCGGACGACCTCAAGCCCCTCCTCGACAACAACTGGGAGAAGGACTTCGTCGCCGGCATCATCGACGTCAAGAGCACCGTCACCGAGACGGCCGACGAGGTCGCGGACCGCATCCGGGCGGTGCTCGAGTTCGTCCCCGCCGAGCGCCTCGGACTCAGCACCGACTGCGGCCTGATCAACCTGCCGCGCATGATCTCCGCGGGCAAGCTGCGCTCCCTGGCCGATGGCGCCGCCATCGTGCGCGAGGAGCTGCAGGCAAGGAAGGTCGCCTGAACGCCGTCGGGGGTTGGCATCGCCACATCGGCGAGCGCCGACCCCCGACGTGCCCTCGGCGTCCGCCGCAGCCGGCTCCCGCGAGCTGCGAGCTCGACAGGAGTTGCACTCGATGAGTTCTTCAGGTCCCAGGGTGATGATGTCGGTCTGGCAGGACCTGGCTCCTGTGGTGGGGACAACGGACTCGTCGTTCGTCATCGACCGGATCAGCATTGATGTCGAAGAGATCTTGGGTGGTCCGCCCGACGAGTTCCTCGGCAAGTCGATGCTGAGACTGGTGCACAGCGAGGACGTCGCCGAGCTGATGATGGCGCTGGCGCAGGCCACGATCGAGTCGACAGGGGTCGGGTTGCCGATTCGCACGGCACCCACTCAGGGCGCCCCGATGTTGTCCCAGCTGCTGATGGTTCCGCTCGCCCCGCAGCCCGGCTTCGGATTCGTGCTGCGCATCGGCGAAGAGACACCTGAAGCTGACACGATGAGCGGCAAGGACCGGTTCGGACCGCGGCTCCAAGGAGACTTCACCGACGGTTCCGGTACCGGCGAAGGCCGCACCCCTGAGTGGTCTCCGCGAGAGCTCGAGATCGTCGGCCGCCTCCTCGCGGGCGACCGGGTACCCGCGATCGCAGCAGCCCTGTTCATCTCTCAGAGCACCGTGCGCAACCATCTGTCGTCAGTGTTTCGCAAGCTAGGAGTCAACTCGCAACAAGAGCTCATCTCTCTGCTGCGCGTCGACCGACCTCCATCGACAGACTCCTGACCGGACCCTGCATCCATGGGAGAGGGCTCCCTGCCCCGCCGAACAAAATGGCCTGCCGCGGGGG
>JAWWPK010000432.1:0-11733 GCA_033854925.1 Nocardioidaceae bacterium
AGGGAGTAGAGGACGTTCTGGGCGCAGTGCTTGATGCCGTCCTCGTTGCCGGTGATCAGGCAGCCGGCGACCCGCCCGTAGAAGAGGTACTGGCCCTTGTCGTTGAGCTCGCTCGAGAGCGAGTAGAGCCGTTCGATCAGCTGCTTGGTGATGCTGGAGTTGTCGCCCAGCCAGATCGGGCCGGCCACGACGAGGATGTCGCTGTCGAGGATGCCGGGGTAGAGGTCCGGCCACTCGTCGTTCTCCCAGCCGTGCTCGCGCATGTCCGGGTAGACGCCGGTGGCGACGTCATGGTCGATCAGCCGGAGCTCGCTCACCTCGACCCCGTGCTTGCGCATGATCCCGGCGCTGGCGTCGACCAGCCCCTGGGTGTTGCTGGGCTCGGGGCTGCGCTTCAGGGTGCAGTTGACGAAGGTGGCCTTGAGGCCGGTGAAGTCGTGGTCGGACATGTAACGCTCCTGCTCGAGTCGAGACCGGTTTCCGGTCAGTCCGGACGGAGCCGCGCTGCGTTACAACAACTGATCCGCTCGAGAGGAACCGACCGTGGACCTGACCCGCACCCGCACCGCCCTGCACGGGATCGCCGAGCTGCTGCTGGCCGGGCCGCAGTACGCCGAGAGCGGCACCATCCGGCTCCGGGTGGTGCCGGGCGGGATCGCGACGGTGGCCTCGCCGGACCTGCGTCTGGACGGCGCCGAGCTGGTCGCCGCGCACGGCCGGCAGCCGCTCGAGGGCACGTACGCCGGGATCGCCGCCGCGTTGGGTGTCACGCCGCGCCTGCTCGACGACGTCTACCACGACCGGGCTGACGTCACCGTCGACGACGTGGTCGACCTCGACCCGGCCGCCCTGCGCACCCTCGTCGATGCGCTCGCGGTCGGCGACGCCGCGCTGCGCGCCTTCGCCCCGGACGAGGTGCCGGTGCTCTGGCCCGAGCACCTCGACGTCGGCATCTCGCGAGAGCGCGAGGAGGTCAACTACGGCGTCTCGCCAGGCGACTCATCGGTGCCGGAGCCCTACGCCTACGTCGGCCCGTGGACCCCGCGCACCGGGGAGTTCTGGAACCAGTCGTTCGGGGCCGCGCACCCGCTCTCAGAGCTCGGTGGCGCCGACGCCGTCGCCGACTTCTTCCGTGAGGGCGCCCGGCTCGCCGCCGGCTGAGTCGTCGCGCCGACGGACCACGTGCCGGCCGAGCAGCCAGGCGGCCAGTGGGATGCCGAGGAAGTAGTAGCCGACCAGTCCGTCACTGTCCCCGCCGGTGAACGTGTGGCTCACCACGTCCCAGTGCACCAGCGCCACGGAGAGCAGCAGGTAGCCGAGGTAGAGGGGCGTCCGAGCGGTGGCCGGCAGGCGACGGCTGGACGTGGAGGCGTAGCTCGACCCGCTGAGCAGCGTCCACACGATGCCGAAGACCAGCACCAGTCCGGTGGACAGGCCGACGAGGCCACCGATGAACGACAGGTAGTCGCCGCGGCTGGTGACCAGCCACGAGAAGCCGAGCACCGTCCCGATCATGACCAGGAACCGGACGTCGGCGTGTCGCCACCGCACGAGCAGCACGCCGAGGGCTCCGAGAGTGACCAGGACGTCGATGGCCGAGTAGGAGAAGCCGAGAGCGAGGCCGGAGCCGCTGAGCGCGAGGGCCACGGCGTCCCAGGCGCCGACCACGACCAGCCCCGACCCGACCTCGTCGCCGAGCCCGCCCTCGCTGCGGCGCATCAGCCAGATCCCGACCGCCACGGCCACGACGGCCACGGCCAGCAGGCCCCAGGTGCTCAGCCACACGGAGGGGAAGTCCGCCGCCCAGCCGGCCAACCTGACGCTGTCGAAGGTGTTGGCGACCCAGACCCCGGCCGATAGCAGACCGATCTGGATCAACCACGGCAGGGCAACGACCAGCGCTCCACCCTGGATGAGGTCTTCCTTGGCGGCGAGCGTGTCGTCCGACCGCCGGAAGCGGGTGACCGCCGCGACCACCACGACGAGCCCACCGACGCAGAGGACCGTGCGGATGGTGGCCGGCGACTGGGCGACGAGAGTCGAGCGCCAGTAGTCGAGCCTGGTGCCGACCTCGAACCACAGCTTGACGGCGGCCAGGGCCAGCACCAGCGCCAGCGCCACCCATCGCCTCTGCAGCCGACCCGCCGGGGTGGCGAGGCTGCTGGACACGTCGAGGGCGAAGTCGATGACCGCGACCGCCGCGACGTAAAGGAGGGGCAGCAGCACGAAGTGCAGGTCGAACATCGAGCTGCCGACGACCGACGGGATCACGCTCTGCTGGCCGGCGGCGTTCTCGGCGTGCTGGATCCAGAGCAGCACCAGGAACAGCGCGGCCGAGCCGAGCACGCACACCACCCGGGCGACCACCACCACGGCCCGGTCGATCCGCGGCCGGCGAGCGCTGAGCGCGGCCACGACCAGCGCGGCCACCGGCGCGTACAGGCCGACCTCGAGCAGGACCTTGCTGTGCGCCAGGACCCACTTCCCGGAGTCGACGTCCAGGTTGCCCGAGATGCCGAAGTTGGTGTTCACCAGCAGATAGCCCGCCGCGCCGGCCAGCCGGACCGTCGCCGATCCCGAGAGCGCGCCCCAGGTCATCAGCGCCCAGGCCAGGAACAGCCCGACGAGGGTCATCGCGAAAACCCCGGGCGGAATGAAGTCGTGGCTGCCGCCCGAGTCGATCGGGATCAGGTCGCCCCGGCGCCAGGCGGCGGCGAACAGGGTGGAGGCCAGCAGCACCGCCAGGGCGACGAGGCCGATCCGGGCCAGCTGCCGGGTGGGCCCGGACAGCCCGTCGAGGCGCAGCCGACCCTCACGCACCGGGTCGCGGAAGGTGCTGACCCACAGCGGCCCGAAGATCGCTGCCAGTCCACGCCGAAAGGTGCCGTTCGCCGGGGTCCCGGTCGCAGTGACCGACGTGGTCTCAGCCACCTGGACGCACCTCCACCACGGTGTCCACCAGGTCCTGGCCGGTCGGCACCAGGACTCCGTCGTCCGCTCCGGGCGAGACGAAGGGAACGATCCAGAAGCCGGTCAGCGGGGGCTCCCACGACGCGAGGAACCGGCCACTCTCGAGGTCGTACGCCGCGATCCGGTAGTCCCGCTGGTTGATGTCCTCCGGCCGGCCCAGGCCGGCGAGGAAGACCCGGCCGTCGTGGATCACCGGGACGCCCCCCACCGGTCGGTCGAGCTGGACCGACCAGCGCTCGGTGCCGTCGCGTGCATCGAGGGCCCGCACCGTGCCGAACGCGTCGACGAACACGGCGACCCCGTCGCTCACGCTCGGTCCGACGTACGACGCGGGCGTGGCGGGCACGAACCACAGCGGGGCACCGGTGCCGGCGTCCCACGCGCCGAAGCCGGAGGTGTCACCGTCCCGGTCGACGGCCGCGAACACGGTCCCGTCGGCCGTGGCAGGCGCGCCGTACGAGAAGACGTCAGGGTGGGCCCACGCGGTGGCGCCGTTGGCCGCGTCGTAGCGCGCCAGTCCCACCCCATAGACGACGTCGCCGCCGGGCAGGGCGGCCGGGGTCGACGGCAGGTAGCCGGCGTTGACCGGTGCCGACCAGCGCTCGGTGCCGTCGGCCAGCGACAGCGCGAGCAGCCGTCCGTCAGAGGTGCCGGCGTAGACCGTGCCGTCCTGGACCAGCGGGGTCGAACCGCTGTAGGCCTTCCCGGCGGGGACGCTCCACACCGGTTCCCCACCCTCGACAGGGACCGCCTGGAGCAGCTCGTCCTTGCGGACCACTGCCAGCCCGTCGGCGATGGCGGGAGCGGTCGCGATCCGCTCGTCGTTGTGGACCAGCGTGGTGTCGGTTCCGTCCGCAGCGACGCGGGTGACGTCGTGGTCGTAGCCCGGGACGTAGAGGTCGCCGCCGCCGGCGGTGACGGGCCCCGTGGCCGGCGAGGGCGTGTCGTGACTGTCGAGCTGCAGCAGTACGCCGTCGCCCGTGCCGTGCAGCGGGTAGGCGTAGAGCGTCGAGCGGGCCGGCGAGGTGCCGGGCCCGGAGCTGATGACGAGCGAGTCGCCCACGACCCCGACCGCGACGTCGACGCGCGGCTGCTGGTCCTGGACCGGGCGAGGCAGCTCCCAGGTGTCCGTCTCGTGACCGGTCTCGAGGTCGAAGACCTGCACCCGGCCGCGTGCGGAGACGGTGAGCAGCTCATCCCCGACCACCGTGGGCGAGACCTGGGTGGGCGGCAGGTCCGCGCGCCACACCCTTCGGCCGGTGTCGGCGTCCACGACCGAGAGCTGCGTGGTCGAGATCAGGGTGGCCACCAGGTCGTCCGTCGCCGCGAGCTGACCGGACCCGACGCCCCGGGTGCGGGACTGCCAGCCCAGGCTGCCGTCGTCCTCGTCGAGCTGGTAGATGATGCCGCTGTCGTCCTGCACCAGCACCCGGCCCCCGACCACGACCGGCCCCCGCAGCAGGCCGTTGGCCAAGGAGCGGCTCCAGTCGCTGTCGCCGTCGGCGAGGTCGTACGCCGTGATCGCGCCACTCTTGTCGCAGACGAAGACGCGGTTCCCGTCAACAGCGGGAGCGGTCGTGGCGGTGCCGCCCATCCGGTGGGACCAACGGACCGAGCCGTCCCCGAGCTCGAGGGCCGTCAGCCGGCTGTCCTCGGTGGCGGCGACCACCACGTCGTCGGAGACCCCCGGGCTCACCGAGGCCACGTCGTCGAGCTCGCGCACCCAGCGGGTGGACCCGTCGGCAAGCGAGAGCGCGCGCAGCTCCTTGGACCCGTCGGCCACCACGACGTCGCCGCCGGCGATGGCGGGCGTGACGAGGATCGGTGGCTCGAGCTGCACCTGCCACACCGGCTCGCCCGTCGACACGTTCGTCGCCGCGACGAGCCCGGTGCTGTCGCCGGTGACCATCACGTCGCCGCTGGAGACCGGCGGGAAGTCGGACACCTGGGTCCGGCCGACCGACCAGGCCAGGTCGCGGCCGAGCTGCCCGTCGGTGACGCTGTTGGTACGGGCGCCGTCGAACCCCAGCGCGGTGTGGGGAACATCGGGCTCGTCTGGTGCCCCTGGCCGGTCGACGTACCAGCTGCCCTGCTCACCGTGGAACTCGACGAGCTCCTCGCTGAGGTCGAAGTCCGTGGGCGCGTAGCGATCGCTCGAGCGCACCAGGCCGTAGCCCGGGCAGCTCCACTCCTCCTGGGTCTCCTCGGTCTTCGGCCGGCCCTCGATCTCGACCGGGATGGTGGTGACGAAGTGCGAGCAGCCCTCGAAGGTGTGACCGGCGACCGCGACCGGGTCGCGGTCGGCGAGCCGGGTCGTGAACGTCAGCTCCTGGAGGTCCAGCTTCCCCTTGTAGGTCCAGGAGTCGCCGACGTCGTCGACCAGCTCGTAGACCTTGGCCGGCGGGTCCAGCTGCAGGAGCCGGTGGTTGGTGCCGATCAAGCCGTACTGCTCGATCGCGTCACCCTGCGGCGCGAAGTAGACGCTGGTCCTCCGCACGCCCTGGCCGGGGTAGTCGGTCCAGGCGTCGCCCACCCGGGTCGCGTGCACGAGGGTCTTGGCGAGCCCGGACAGCGGCGCCTCGCCCAGCACCTGCCGGGTGTGCGTGCCGGACGGCTCGCCGTGGTCGGAGACGGCGTAGACCCAGGTGGTGCCGGGGTCGAGCGGGAACAGCGCGTGGGTCACACGGGGCGGGTCGGGCGGCTGCGCGACGTGCGCGGCCACGGCGAACCCGGCCGGCACCAACAACAGGGCCGACAGCCAGCCCAGTGCCCCCCGAAGTCGGCGCCCTCCCCGCGCCACGGTCTTACAACCCGTCGGGGATCTCGGCGGTCAGCACGTCATCGCCCCCGAACGCTGCGTCCTGCCAGACCAGCCGGTTGCCCGACAGCGACGGGAAGCCCTGCTGGCCGCCCTCGGGGACCAGGTCGTAGATCTTCCCGGTGGCCAGCGAGGCGAGGTAGAGGTCGGTCTCCGGGAACGGCGAGGCGCCACCCGCGACACCGGCGGTCAGGGCGCCCTTCTGCTCGGCCCAGACGACGTAGTTGTCGTTCATGGTGACGCCGAACGGCGAGGCGTTGCCGCTGAGCTGGAAGCTCTGGCCATCCGAGCTGAACAGCTCTGTGTGGCCGCTGTCGTCGACCGCCACCAGGTTCCCGGCGTACGCCGCGACGGAGATCACCGCGCCGTCGAGCTGGCCGACCTGAGTCACCTGGCCGCCGGGCTGCCAGGCGAAGACCTTGCCGCCGTCGGTGCCGATGCCGACCACGCCGGCACCGGTGCCGAGCCCGGTGAGGGTGTCGCCCTTGAGTCCGGTGACCCGGGCTTGCGAGATCTGGCCGTTGGCGTCGGCGAAGAAGACCGTGTCGTTGTCGCCGACCCAGGCCGCTCCGGCATCCGAGCCGGCCAGCCCCGCCGCCAATGTCGCCTGGAACGGCACCTGGCCAAGCACCGACGCGGAGCCGTCGGGGGCATAGCGGTTGATGTTCCCGTTGAGGTCGAGGGTGAGCAGGGCGTCGCCGCCGAAGCCGACGTCCGCCACGTTGGAGGTCCCGCCCAGGCTCGGGCCGGCGCCGCCGACCTTGGTCGAGGCGAGGTACCCGAAGTTGTCCCCGTCGCCGCTGACGTCGAGCCAGGCGACGCTGTCGTTGCTCACCACCGGGTGCAGCTGGGTGGACGGCGAGGCCGAGACGGTGTCGCCCGCGAGCTCACCGGTGTCGGGGCAGCCGGCGCAGATCTTCTCGGCGTCGAAGACCTGGCGGGCGGTGCGCAGCACGACCGGGTCGAGCTGGGAGTCGATGATGACCTGCTCGACCGCGGCCCGCGCGTCCAGGAAGCCGGCGGTCGGGCCGAGCCGGGTGGTCAGTGCGGCGTAGACGACCTTGTCGAAGGCCTGGGCCAGCGGGGAGTCGTTGCCGGTCTCGCCGTCGATCTTCGCGAGGTTCACCCGGATCGCCCACAGCGCGTTGTTCCAGATCGCGGAGTTGTAGTGGACGCCGCCCTGGTCCTGGCTGTCGAAGCCGAGCAGCTTGAGCCGGTAGCCCGGGTCGAGCGCGCGCAGGTAGTCGTCGAAGTCGTTCCCGTTGAGCATGTAGCGGAGGGACAGGCTGCCGTCGGGGTTGCGGATGCAGAAGTAGGTCTCCTCGGTGTAGCCGGTGCAGCCACCCTCGAAGATCGCGACGCTGTCGGTGCCCTTGACCCGGTTGCCGATCACGTTTCCGAAGTAGTCCGAGAAGCTCTCGTTGAGGGCGCCGGACTGGCCGGTGTACTTCAGCCCGGCCGAGGTCGCCGTGACGCCATGGGTGATCTCGTGCCCGGCGGTGTCGATCTCGACCTCGGTCACCTCGGCCTGTCCCTGGTTGGTGGTGCACGGGTTGCCGTAGACCATCTGGGGCTGGGCCAGCGAGCTGGTGAAGAACGAGTTGCAGAAGTCCGAGGGGCCGTAGTGGACAGACGAGACCATCGAGCCGCCCTCGCCGTCCCACGAGTTGCGGCCCATCGTCCCGTAGTAGTCGTAGACGTCCCGGCTCAGCGCCTGAGCGGCCATCACCTCGGCATCCCGGACCTGGGTGTCCGGGCTGACCACGAGCTTGCCCGGCAGCTGCGAGCTGTTGTTGACCTTCGAGGCGTCGTACGTCGAGATGCCGCCGGTCTGGGTCTGCTGGTCCCACGACGGCGTGGTCGTGTCGAGCAGCGCCACGCCCTTGCCGGTCTGGACGCCGTGGCCGGTGAGGGTGCCGCCGATCGGGTTCGGGCCGGTGATCTCGACCGAGTTCGGGTCCGGGTCGGCGGCGACAGTCCCTGACGTTCGGATCCGTGACACGCCGCTGCTGCGACCAGAACGTCCGGGACTTTCGCTCCCGGCGAGGTGGACACGGTGCAGGTAGCGCGCGGCCGCGGCCGCCCACGGCAGCGCGACCCGACCCTCGCCGGACGCCTGCTGGACGCTGAGGATGTCGCCGGTGCTGGCGTCGATGTAGTAGTTCGCAGCAGTGAGGGGCGTGGTGGGATCGCCGGTCGTGGCCACCGGGACCAGCCAGGCCAGTACGCCCGCGCCGCTCGGCATCACCACGAGCGAGGGCGGGACCTGGGCTGTGCCGGCCGACGCCTGCTCGGCGATCGCCTGCGCCTGGTCGGCGGGGATGGTCGCGGTGGTCGACACGGTCAGCCCGGGGGAGACCCGGCCGCGGACGCCGGTCACCCGGCCGTCGCGCTCGACGAAGACGACGGACGCGTCCAGGACCGGGACGTCCCCGACCGCCTGGGTGGCCTTGGTGGTGACGATGCCCGGGACCGTCACGCTGTCCGGCTCGCCGAGCCGGAGCACGGTCGAGTCGACGCCGAAGAGATCCGGCCCGTAGCCGTCCATGAACGCCGTCGGGGTGCCCGACCAGGACCCGCCGCTGAGCTCGGAGAGGTAGCCGGTGACGTCGTCCTGCCTGCCGACCCAGCCGGTGCCGGTCTCGTCGCGCAGTCGGTCGATGGCCCTCCGGAGTGTGGTGAGCCGGGCCTGCACGTCCGAGCCGCCGGCGGCACCGCCGGCACCCACATCGCCCTGGTGGTCGTTGACCCAGATCTCGGACACGACGAGCGTCACCGGCTTCGTGGCCGGAGCGGACCCGCCGTTGTCGATCCCGTCGA
The DNA here is from genome assembly GCA_033854925.1 of Nocardioidaceae bacterium. Taxonomy (GTDB): domain Bacteria; phylum Actinomycetota; class Actinomycetes; order Propionibacteriales; family Nocardioidaceae; genus Nocardioides. Next base: position 8,609 of record JAWWPK010000432.1, read on the forward strand.
TGCCCGAGTCGCAGCCGGTCGCGACCAGCGCGAGGACGAGAACCAACGGGGCGAGCCAGCTCGCTTTCAACATCAGAGTCCTCCAGGAATGGCGGCGGTGAAGACGTCGTCAGCGCCGTTGGTGGCGTCCTGCCAGACCAGCTGACGGCCGGAGATGGATGGGAACCCTTGCTGGGCCGGAGCCGGACGGACGTCGTAGGTCTTGCCGGTCGCCAAGGAGCCGGTGATCCCGCGTCCGCGCACGCAGGACGGGGCGGCGATCATCATGGCTACGCGATGGTCGGGGCCGGGTCGTCCCCAAGTCAATGACCCGTCCGGGCACGTCGAAAGATAGTCCTCTCTGGGTCTCCTGAATGCGCCCGAGAACTGACACCATGCCCGCAGCAGCGCGCCGCTCGCGGCGTGTGCTCCTGCCATGACCCGATCAGAGGAGTGATTCACGTGGCGTGTCCTACGTGTTCGTCCGACAACCCGGAAGTTGCGTCGTACTGCAACCGCTGCGGGACGTCGTTGCGGGGCGGTGATGCGAAGCGCACGGCGTCGTACGCCGTCCAGTCAGCTGAGGGCGTGACGCAGTTCGCCCTGATCTCGACGGTGATGCCGCACACCTCGCGGCGCTCCGCCGACAACTACCGCTGGGCGATGATCCTCTCGGGCGTGCTCATCCTCGGCGCGACGGCGCTCGGCCTGCTGCCGATCGCCATCGCCGCGGCCGCCTTCCTGGTGCCGCTGGCCTACATCGTCTACATCGACGACGTGAACCTCTGGGAGGAAGCGCCGGCGGCGGTCGTCGTCGGCCTCTTCATAGCGACCGGTGCGCTCGCCGTGCTGGTGTCGCTGTTCTTCTTCGACTGGGTCTTCGACCCGCAGTGGGCGAGCTTCGCCGGCGGCGGCCGGGCCCGCGGTGGCATCGGCTCGATGTCGTTCCCGGCGCTGCTGATCTTCGCCGTGCTGCTGCCGGTGATCGCCGAGGTCGCCAAGAACCTCTTCGCGGTGCTGCTCGCCGCGCGGCCGCAGTTCGACGACATGATCGACGGCCTCACCTTCGGGGTCGCGGCCGGCACCGCCTACGCGGCCTTCGAGACCGTGGTCGTCTACTCGTCGGTCTTCACCGCCCAGGACTTCCGGACCACGTCGGGCATCGCGTCGTGGCTGGTCGTCGTGGTCAACGTCATGGTGATCAAGTCGCTGATCTACGGCACCGCGACCGGGATCGCGGTCGCGTCGTTCTCCGGCAAGGGCGAGGGGTACGACGGTTTCACGCCGGCGTACTACGCGAGCTTCGGCCTCGCCGTCGGCGCCAACGTCGCCTACTGGCTCGGCGTCCGGCTGATGGCCTACCTGCCGTTCGGCAACGCACTCGGCCTGATCTGGGGCTTCGCCATCCTGGCGGCGCTGGTCGTCAAGATCCGGATGATGCTGCAGACGGCGCTGCTCGAGGCCGCGGTCGAGGCCGCCGCCAAGGGTGACGGCTCCGACGACAAGCGCTCGACGTTCGTCGAGACCTACTGCCCCGAGTGCGAGAACCTGCTGCTCAAGAACGCGTCGTTCTGCATCGTCTGCGGTACGTCGGTCCGCTCGAGCTCGCGCCAGGCCCGGTCGGCCATGGGGATCGGGGCCGTCGCGGCCCCACCCGGCACGCCGGCCTTGCCCGAGGGACCGTCGACCAGCGGAGGTGCCGAGTGACGACCCCGCAGACCACCCCTCCGGTGAAGTCCTCCGAGGAGTACTTCAACAGCAGCCGGCTCAAGGTGATCGGCATGATCACCGCGGCCACCGTCGCCGTCGGCGCGCTCGGCGGCATCGCCGGCGTCGTCTTCGACCCCGCCCCGGTCGGCAAGGACCACGTCGTCCAGCCGGGCGGGGACGGGGGCAACCGGCTGGCGCCGCAGTCGCTGGGCAGCCCCGGCAACTCCGCACCGCACGGCCACCACGCGGAGTCTCCGTTCACCTCTCGGTTGCCCGGTGCTGACGCGACGTCGAGCCCGAGCTCGGTGGGCAGCGTCTCGCCCGGCTCCAGCGGCGGCACCGACGCACCCAGCGGTGGCGCGACCGACGCGCCGACGCCCACCGATGGTGGTGGCTCCACGACGCCGGAGGGCTCGAGCGGAGCGACCATCACGGCGACCGGGGTGGACATCTATGTGCCGCCGAACTGGACCGTGGACTTCACCGACGAGAACCGGGTCTTCCAGAGCGACGGCAACGGGAGCTTCTCGTTCGCGTTCAGCTTCGCCGACGACCCGGCGACGGCCGCGGGCGACATCATCACGCAGAACCTGGAGAACCTGCTGCCGCCGGAGAACTACACGCAGCTGCAGACCTCCGACGTGATGGCCCTCGACCCGTTCGGGTCGGTGGTCTCGCTGGCCGGCATCGAGTACGAAGCGCTCTGGGTCGACAACCAGGGCGCGGTGAGCATCCACGGCCAGATCTACGTGGGCGTCCGCCAGGACGGCACCGTGCTCGGCATCCTCGTCGAGCACGTCCCGGCCGAGGACTTCGAGTCGGTCTTCCAGGACCTCACACCGATTCTCGACAACTCCTTCAACCGCTTCGGCGGGCTCGGCTGAGCTGTCCTGACCAGTACCTCTCTCGGGGTGTCCGCCGCAGCCGCGGCGGACACCCCTTGGCCAGTCAGAAGGAGCCACGGACGGGGGATGCGTGTCTGACTACCACCGGCACAGCCGGCGACGGGTGATCGGGCTGCTGCTGGCCGGCTGCGTGCTGGTCGGCGGCCTCGGCGCGGTCGCGGGCGAGGCCTTCGACCCGCCCGCGGAGCACCCGAAGAAGGCGCGGGCGAACCGTCCCGACCTGGGGGTCAGCGTCGGGCCGGGCAACGCGGTGCCCCGGGCGCAGCCGGCCGGCGTACTCCACCTCGACGGGACCACGCAGGACCCGAGCCTGACCGGCGTCGAGTACGACATCGGGTACGGCGCCCGGATCTTCATCCCGAGCGACTGGGACGTCACCCAGACCGCGGACACCAGGATCTGGGCGACCAACGGCAAGGGCAGCTTCGCGTTCGCCGCGGTCGGCAAGTACAACGACGCGTCGGTGCTGGCCGGGGACGTCATCGAGCAGAATCTCGACGAGCTGCTGCCGCCGGACTCCTACACCCAGCT